>JAWWAN010000179.1:0-7321 GCA_033721675.1 Rhodothermales bacterium
CCACGACTCGGTCTCCCGCATGACGCCGCGGAAGCGCGGGATCTTCGACTGGGCGGTGAAGACCGGCCGCCGGGAGGCGGAGTACCGCCGCCGCGGCGAGAAGGCGCCCTTCTTCCTGGGGATCCGCCACTGGCTCGCCCGCTTCGATGCCGAAGACTGGTACGGCAAGCGCGTCGAGGAGCTGTCCAAGGGGATGCAGCAGAAGATCCAGTTCATCGCCACCATCCTGCCCGAGCCGCAGCTCGTCATCCTCGACGAACCCTTCAGCGGCCTCGACCCCATCAACGCGGAGCTGCTCCGGTCCATCATCCTGGAGTTGAAGGAGGACGGCCGGACGATCCTCTTCGCCTCGCACCGGATGGAGCAGGTGGAGCAGCTCTGCGACGACATCTGCCTGATCTCGCACGGCCACATCCTGCTCGACGGGCCGCTGCGCGACGTCAAGCGCCGCTTCGGGCGCGATACGGTCGTGCTCGAGTTCGACGGCGACGGCGCCTTCCTGGACCGGCTCGACGCCGAGGGCCGCCTGCGCCTCGTCCACCGCACCGAGCACCGCGCCGAGCTGCGCCTGACCGACGGCCTGGCGCCCCGCGCCTTCCTCGAGACGGCCCTCCGGCACACCGACGCCATCTACCGCTACCAGCTCACCGAGCCCTCGCTGAGCGAGATCTTCGTCAGCGTCGTCACCGAGCAGCAGGGCCGCCGCGAGGCCGAGCGCGCCCGCCGAGAAATCGCCGGCTAGCCCGCCTGCCCCCCGCCATGCACAAGATCTGGATCATCCTCAAGAGCGAGTTCTGGCGGCGCGTCCGCTCGAAGTGGTTCATCCTGACGACGCTGCTGGCGCCGTTCCTCATCATCGGCATCGTCGTGGTGCCGGGCGCCATCACGGCCGTCGCGCTGGAAGGCGGCGAGCGCAACGTGGCCGTGCTCGACGAGACGGGCCGCCTGCTGCCGGGCCTGCAGGCGGCGGCCGGAGACGCCCTCCGGCTCGAAGCGACCGAGGCCGACCCGGACTCGCTGCGCGCGGCGGTGCGGGCCGGCCGCTACGACGGCTTCCTGCACCTGCCCGCTGCGGTGCTGGAGGGCGACGGCACCGTGCTGTTCTACTCGGCCGAAGGCGGCGGCCTCGCGATGGAGGCCCAGCTCAGCGGCTTCGTCAACGAGGCCGTCGCCGAGGCCCGGCTCGACGCCCGGCAGGTGCCGCCGGAGGTGCGGTCCATCCTGGAGGCGACCGTGCCGGTCCGCCTGGTGAAGCTCACCGAGACCGGCGAGGAGGCCGGGGGCTCGCTGGTCTACTTCGGCGTGGGCTACGTGATGGGGCTCTTCATCTACATGACGGTCTTCCTCTACGGCGCGCTCGTGATGCAGGCCGTCATCGAGGAGAAGAACAGCCGGGTGGTCGAGATCGTCGTCTCCTCGGCGCGCCCGTTCGAGCTCTTGATGGGCAAGGTGCTGGGGGTGGGTGCCATGGGGCTGGTGCAGGTGGCGGTCTGGGCGGCGCTCCTGCTGGGCGGCCTGACGATGCTGGGCGGGATTGTGGCGGCCTTCCTGGACCCCTCCGCCTTCAACCTCCCGGCGGATGTGCCGGAGGAGGCGCTGCTGCAGGCCGCCGACATCACGATCCCCCGCATCCCGGCGGCCGTCTTCGTGTGGTTCGTGCTGTTCTTCCTGGGGGGCTACCTGCTCTACGCCAGCCTGTTCGCGGCCGTCGGCTCGGCGGTGGAGAACCAGCAGGAGGCACAGGGGCTGCTGCTGCCCATCGTCTTCCTCGTCCTGGTCCCCCTCTTCCTGATGCCCGTCGTGCTGGAGGGGCCGAACACGCCGCTCTCGGTGGGCCTCTCCCTGGTGCCCTTCTTCTCGCCCATCCTGATGGTGGTGCGCGTGGCGGTGGCGGCCGTCCCGTGGTGGCAGGTGGTGGCGTCCTACCTGCTCCTCATCGGCGGCTTCGTCGGCTCCGTCTGGTTCAGCAGCCGCATCTACCGGGTGGGCATCCTGATGTACGGCAAGAAGCCGAGCCTGCGCGAGCTGGCCCGCTGGTTCCGGCAGGCCTGACCGGCCCCCGCCGGGACCGCAGCGAGCCGCCTCCCGGATGCGCTAGCGCAGGCGCACCGCGCGGCCCCCGGCGGCGGGCGCATTCACCGCGTACGCGCTCTGCCTCGCCAGATAGCGCGTGGGCGGCTCCCCGACGAGCCGCTTGAACTCCCGGTTGAAGTGGGATTGATCGGCATAGCCTGCCCGGTAGGCGACGTCCGCGAGACCGCGATAGCGGCCTTCCTGGAACAGGCTCTGGACGAGGTTCAGCCGGGCGATGCGCGCGTACTGCTTCGGGCTCATCCCGAGCGTGTGCTGGAAAGCCCGCTCCAGCTGCCGCCGGCTGATGCAGAGCCGGTCGGCGACGTCGGCGACGCGCAGACGCCCCCCCGATGCCCGGATGAGTTCTTCAGCCCGGTTCAGGTAGGTGACGGCGCGGCGCTCGGCGGCCCGGCCCAGGTAGCGCTCGGCGGCCTCGAGCCGCCCTTCGGTGTCCGGCTCGGCCCGCAGGCGAGCCGCGAAGGTACGGAAGCGAGCCCCCAGGACCGCTACGAGATCCTCGTGCGTGTTCACCAGCTCGCTCAGCGGGACCTCGAAGAGCGTGTGGAAGCCCGCCGGCTTGAAGCGAATGCCGAAGACCTCGACCTCGGAGGTGAACCGCACCTCGTAGGGTTCGCTCTGCACCCCGATCAGCGTATAGTCCGGCGACTGCCCCCACCCGGCCCTGCCGGGCAGGTCGCAGTGGTGGTCCGTCAGGTGGATGATGATCTCCAGGAACCCGTTGGGCACCACGCGCTGGGCGAGACAGCCGGCGCCGCAGGCGCCGTGCCCCTCGAAGCGCCCCGCCCAGAACCGCTGCACGTAGGGCTGCAAGGCGGGGATGGGGCGATACTCCTGAAGCTGAACACGCATGGCGGAAGAAAACCGGTGGGCTGCCCGCGACGCGCGGGCAAAGGACCCGCACACCGTATACGATACGGCATAGACCGAAGCCTAGCCACCGGCGCCTCCCGAGTGCGGCCTGGGGATCCTATAGTTGCGGAAACGTCAAGCCGAAGCGCTCGCACAACGCCGGGACGCTCTCGAAGTCCATCTCCAGGTGGTACTTCGCGTTGATCTGCACGAGCCGCTCCAGGTCGCCCCAGGCGGCGGCGATCTCGCGGAAGTAGTCCTCGAAGCCGGAGGGGGAGATGACCTCGATGATGTGGCAGGGCGTGTCGCCCGCGTTCCAGAACGTGTGCCACTGCCCGCGCGGCTTGTACACCCACGTACCCGGAGGGGCTTCCACGACGGCGTCGCCGAGGAGCGCGCCGAGGGTGCCTTCCAGCACGTAGGAATATTCGTCCTCGTGGTGGTGGTAGTGCAGCGGCGCCGCCAGCGCGCGCGGCGCGATGGGATGATGTACGACGGAGAAGCGCTCTCCGGTGTCGGCGCCGTCGATCTTCCAGTGGATGCCCAGCCCCCCGAGGTCGGCAAGCTCGCCTTCATCGGCGTGGATGGCCGTCGGTTCGTCGCTGGTAGTGCTCGGCAGGTGCATCGGGATGCCTCCGGTTTGGATGAATGGGCTAGGGGGAGCGCCCCGGCGCGGGGCCCGCTCTTCGACGGAGGAAGAGGCGAGAGCGCCGGTCGCCCCCCCAAACTATCGAGGCGTTGCGGGGGCTTCTTGGATAAATGCGACATCGCAGAGTTCTCGCCCAACCGGCCCCCGGAGACCCTGAGTGAGCCAAAGGTGGATGCGAAGTGAGCAGGTTCTGGTCTGGCGCGTGGGCGCCACGCGCGGATAGACTGCTACCCACGTTGCCGGCGTGCCTCCGCGCACGCGCTGTGGCAGCCCCTCCGCTTCGCTGCCATCCGACGCCCGTAGCCATGCCTTTCCGCCCGATCCTCGCGGCACTGCTGCCGCTGCTGTGTCTGCCCCTCGCCCTCCCTCACGCCGCACACGCCCAGACCCCGACCGACGCCTCGATCACCGTCGGCGCAACCGAACCGCCCCCCTACACGGTCGGGCAGACCATCGACCTCATCGGCATCTTCCAGTCCGGCGCGGGCGACTCGTTCGACGCCGAGCTCAACATGACGGCGACCGACGGCATCACCTTCGTCAGCGTCACGCCCGTCCACCCCACCCAGCCGTTCTCCTGCTCGCACACGGCACGCACCGTCTCGTGCAGCCGCGACATGATCCGGGGCAGTTCGGAGATCTTCGTCGAGACGCGCTTCGACGAGGGCGGTACGCAGACGATCACGGCCGAGGCCGTCCAGAGCAACCCGGACCCGAACCCCGGCAACAACGAGATCGTCATCATGCTCGACGTCGAGGGCGGCGAGCCCGAGCCCGGCGCCCTCAGCGGCACCAAATGGCACGACCTGGACCAGGACGGCACGCGCGACGGCGGCGAGCCCGGCCTGGCGGGCTGGACGATCTACGTCGACGAAAACGGCAACGGCGAGCGCGACGGCGGCGAGCCGAGTGCCACCACCGGCGGCGACGGCAGCTACCAGATCGACGACCTGGAGGCCGGGACCTATACGGTGCGCGAGGTGCTGCAAAACGGCTGGCAGCAGACCTTCCCCGCCGGCGGCAGTCACACCGTGAGCGTCGAGGCCGGCGAGACGACGACCGGCGTGGACTTCGGCAACGCCCAGGATCCGGCGGTCGCCGACCTCGGCGTGCTCGTCCGTCTGGCCGGCCCAGGAGGCAAAGCCGCCGCCCGCGACACCTCGCAGGTCAGCGTCGGGGACACGCTCGACGTCGAGGTGGAGGTGAACAACAGCGGCCCCGACGATGCCGAGGGCATCACCCTGACGCTCGTGCTCGACGACGACGGCAACGTGCTCGTGGTCGTCCCGGGGAGCCCCGAGCCCTGCGACGGCGGGGGCAGCGTCGAGCAGATCGACGAGAACACGATCCGATGGGACGTCGACCAGCTCCCCGACGGCGGCACGCTCCGCTGCGGCTTCCGGGTCTCGACCGTGGAGCCGGGGACGGCGACGATGACCGGCAGCGTCACCGCCACCACCGACGACCCCGACACCACCAACAACACCGGCGGGCTCGTCACCGTCGTCGAGGAGATGACCCTGGCGGATCTCGCCATCGACAAGTCCGTCGCGGCGGATTCCGTCTTCGTCGGCGACACGCTCACCTACACCGTCTCCGTCCTCAACCGCGGCCCCGACGACGCGCCCAACACCCGCGTCAGGGACGTCGTCTTCGCCGACTCCCTCGCGTTCATCAGCCCGGCGCCGCAGGGCTGCACGCTCTCGCAGAACAACGGCCAGCTGGATTGCATCCTCGGCACGCTCGCCCCCGGGCAGACCGTCTCGATCCAGTACCGGGCCCGCACGAAGCTCGCCGGCCGCGTCTCCAACCTCGTCGACGCGACCTCGGATGCCGAAGACCCGAACGTCGAGAACAACGTCGCGGAGGTCCGGGTGCTCGTGCGCGGCGGCGCGGACGTGTCGGTGGAGAAGACCGCGCGGACCCTCAGCGGCGGCGTGGCCGACAGCGTCTTCGTCGGCGAGCAGATCGAGTACACGGTGACCGTCACCAACCGCGGGCCCGAGCCGGCCTTCCTCGTTGAGACCGACGACCTCGTCTTCGCCGACTCGCTCCGTTTCATCGCCGATTTGGTGCCCGAGAACTGCACGCTCGGCACCGCCACCGACGACGACACCGGCCGCGCGCTCTCGACCATGCAGTGCCGCCACGCCGCCATCCTGGATCCCGGCGAGAGCGAGAGCGCGACGTACCGGGCCGTCGCCACGCAGGCCGGCACGGTCACGAACGAAGTCGAGGTGACGGCCTTCCCGCGCGATCTCAACCCGGCCAACAACCTCGCCGTGGTAGCGACGGTGGTGCAGGAGCGGACGGCGATCGATTTCTCGCTGGACGCCTCGGCCTCGCCTGAATCCGCGAGGGAGGGCGACACGATCACGTTCCGCTTCTCCTGCTCGCCGGATGCCTCGGCGGACGCGTGCACCGTGACGGCTACCGCCTCCGAGCAATGGACCACCCCGGTCATCGGCACGGGCCTGTTCGTCGCCCAGGGAGACACGATGACCGTGCAGCCCGATGACGAGATCACCGCCGTGGAGATCGACCCCGAAGGGTTCCCCGCCGGCACCACGCGCATCACGCACACCTTCACGGGCGGCTACAGCGAAGGCGGCGAGGCGTACGTCGGCACGTTCACGCTCGTCGCCGGCCAGGCCGGCCCCGGCGCGTCGGTGCGCTTCGAGGCATCGGCGGAGAACAACGACGACCCGAACGGGGACGACGACGTCATCGAGATCCTGGTCAACATCGACGCGCTGGCGACGGCCACCGAGCCGGAACCGGGTGGCGTGCCGGCCGCCTTCCGCCTCCACGCCAACTATCCGAACCCGTTCAACCCCGAGACGACGATCCCCTTCGACGTCCCCGCCCGCACCCACGTCCGCCTGACGGTCTTCAACACCCTCGGCCAGCGCGTGGCCACGCTCGTCGACGAGCCGCTCGCGGCGGGGCGCTACCGGGCCGCCTTCGGCGCGGCGGACCTGCCCTCGGGGCTGTACCTCTACCGGCTGGAAGCAGGTGCCCACCGGGCGACGAAGACGATGGTGCTGCTCAAGTAGCCGAGGCCGCCGGGCCGGGCGGCCCGAAGAGGTCGCCCTGCCCGGCCGGCCCGCCGGCAGCCGGCCGGACGCGGCGTTCGAGCCGGAGCAGGAGGGCCTTCGCCTCCAGCCCGCCGGCGAAGCCCGTCAGCGATCCGTCCTGCCCGACGACGCGGTGGCACGGCACGACGACAGCCGCCGGGTTCTGCCCGTTCGCCCGGCCGACGGCCCGGACGGTCCTGGGATCGCCCAGGCGCGCGGCGAGGGCGCCGTACGTGGTCGTGGCGCCGTACGGGATCGTCTGCAGCAGCGCCCACACGCGCTGCTGGAAGGGCGTGCCTTCGAGGTCGAGCGCGAGGTCGAAGGCGGTGCGCGTGCCCGCAAAGTACTCGGCGAGCTGGCCGGCGGCGCGCGCGAGGGCCGGGTGCGCGGCGTCTTCAGACGCGCCCCGGGGCGCGTGGGCGCCGAAGCGCACGGCCCGTAACCCCTGCGCGGAGGCCACGAGCGTCAGCGGCCCCACCGGGCTGGCGGCGACGGTGTAGACGAGCATGGGGGCGGGACGGTGCGAAGGGTCGGATTGCAGATTAGTAGATCGCAGATGTTGGATGGCAGAACTGGGATGGCCGATTCGCTCAGGCAGGAAGGAGGAGGGAGGAAAGTACGACGCGGCGGATCGCCTTCCTACCCCTCCGCC
>JAWWAN010000180.1:0-7307 GCA_033721675.1 Rhodothermales bacterium
CGCGCGAGGTGAGGGCGATCGTGAAGAGCATCGCCACGACGATCAGCAGGCCGCCGTAGACCACGGTGCGCGGGCGCAGCCGCTTCGTGGGCTTGCCTTCGAGCGCCTGCTCGGACGTGTAGCGGATCAGCCCGCGCGGCGAGCCGACGCGGTCCATGATGTCGTCGCACGCGTCGATGCACTGGGTGCAGGCGATGCACTCCATCTGGAGCCCGTCGCGGATGTCGATGCCGGTGGGGCAGGTGCGGACGCACGCGAAGCAGTCGATGCAGTCACCCAGGTTCTCGCGCTGCTTGCCCCGGCCGCGCGGCTCGCCCCGGACGGGGTCGTAGGAGACGATGAGCGAGTGGGGGTCGAGCAGGACGCTCTGGAAGCGGGCATACGGGCACGTGATAGTGCACATCTGCTCGCGGAAGTAGCCGAAGTCGAAGAGCACGAGGCCCGTCGTCAGGGCCATGATCACGAAGTAGCCCCAGTGCGCGGCGGGCGGCTGCTGCATCCACGCGGTGAGCTGGCTCCATCCGACGAAGTAGCTCACGAAGACGTGCGCGAGGGCGAGCGAGAGCACGAGGTAGAGGGCCCACTTGACGCCCTTGCGCCAGACCTTGTCGAGCGTCCACGGCCCGTCGTCGCGGCGCTTGCGGACGTGCTCCTTGCCCTCGACCCAGCGTTCGATGGGGCGGAAGACGAACTCCAGGTAGACGGTCTGGGGGCAGCCCCATCCGCACCAGACGCGCCCCAGCAGGGCCGTGAAGAGCACCACGGCCAGGAACGTCCCCACCATGAAGAGCAGCAGCAGGAACGTGTCCGTCGGGTAGAAGACGAGGCCGAAGAGGGCGAACTCGCGGCGCACCACGTCCAGCAGCACGGCGGGGCGGCCGTTGATGGGGACGAGGGGGAGGGCCACGAAGAGCGCGATCAGCAGCCACCCGACCACGAGCCGCGCCCGCTGGTAGCGGCCGGGGCTGGGCGTCGGGTACATCCACCGGCGCTTGCCGTCCTTCGTCAACGTCGTCAGCACCTCCTCGGGCGAGTCGAGGATGGTCAGGGCGTCGGACGGGATGAACGTGCTGCTCATGAGGCGGCGGATCTAGGACTCGGGCTCGGCGAGGTCGCCCTCGGGCGCCTTGGCATCGGGGTGGGTGGTGCCTTCGAGCGAGCGGACGAAGGCCACGATCTCGGCCCGTTCCTCGGGCGAGAAGGTGCCCTGCCAGGCGGGCATTCCTTTCTCCAGTACGCCCTCCGAGATCACGGTGTAGACGTCCTCGTCGGTGCCGCCGTGGATCCAGTAGGCATCGGCCAGGTTCGGGCCGATGAGGCCCTGCCCCTGGTCGCCGTGGCAGGCGGCGCACTGGGCGGCGTAGTGGACGGCGCCGGCCTCCACGCGCGCGGGGTCTTCGGCGAAGGCGGCCAGCGTGGCCGCGTCGACGGCGGCGTCCGGGTTGGCGGCGGCGTAGGTCTCGCGCATCACCGCCAGCTCGGCCAGGCCTTCGGCCAGATCCTCCTCGTAGGTGTCCACGAAGCCGAAGACCTGGATGCCGAGGGCGTAGACGACGGAGAAGACGATGGTGGCGATGAAGAGCCAGACCCACCAGCCCGGCATCGGGTTGTCGTACTCGCGGATGCCGTCGTACTTGTGGCCGGGGATGATCTGGTCTTCGCCGCCGTCCGGGGCGGGGGGGTCAGCGGGGTTCGTCGGCATGGCGGTGGTTCGTCGAAGGCAGGAAGGCGGGGGCGTCGTCGAGGGGCAGGTGCTTGAGCGTGCGGCGCTCGCCCTGCTTGAGCAGCAGCACCCGCACGAGGATCAGCACGAAGGCGGTCATGAAGGCGAGCAGGCCGATCTCCGGCAGCAGGCCGGGGTCGAGCGCGCGCAGCGTTTCTTTCATCATGGCGGCAGGGGGCAGGCGGTTACTGGGTGGCGAGCGGGGCCTCGGGGGCCTCGCCCCGGGCGGCCTCTCCGGCCGGCGCGGTCAGGCCGGTGCCGAGGCTCTGGAGGTAGGCCACGAGGGCGACGATCTCCTTGTCGGCCAGCCCCTCGGGGCCGCCCGTGGCGGCCACATCGGCGGCGATCTCGGCGGCCTGCGCGCGGGCCAGCTCCTCGGCGCGCGCGATCTCGTCGTCGGTGTAGGGGACGCCGAGGGTGCGGAGGCGGGCCAGCTTGGTGGGCAGGTCGCGGGTCTTGAGGGGCTTGCGCAGCATCCAGTCGTAGGGCGGCATGATGGAGCGCGGGCTCGTCGAGCGCGGGTCTTCCATGTGGCGCACGTGCCACAGGTTCGGGTACTTGCCGCCCACGCGCGCGAGGTCCGGCCCGGTGCGCTTCGAGCCCCACAGGAAGGGGTGCTCGTAGACCGTCTCGCCGGGCTTCGAGTACTCGCCGTAGCGCTCGATCTCGTTGCGGAAGGGGCGCACCATCTGGCTGTGGCAGTTGTTGCAGCCCTCGCGGATGTAGAGGTCGCGGCCGGCCAGCTCCAGCGGCGTCCACGGCCGGACGGTCGCGATCTGGGTGACGTTGTCCTGGATGAGCACCATCGGGAGGAACTCGACGAGGCCGCCGAGGAGGATGGCGCCGGTGGTCAGCAGGGTGAAGACGAGCGGCCAGCCCTCGAGCCGGCGGTGCCGGCCGTTGCTGTCGAGAAAGCGTTTCATGAGCGTCGGAGGAAGCGGGTGGAGGCGGGCGGGTCAGGCGGCGGCTTCGGCGCGGGGCAGCGCGAAGGCGGGATCCGGCAGGTGCTTCGGCGCGCGCCGGAGGGTCTGCCAGACGTTGACCATCATCATCACGACGCCCCCGAGGTAGAGGGACCCCCCGATGAGGCGCACCCAGTACATCGGGATGACCTGGACGACGGTCTCCATGAAGTCCGGGTAGAGCAGGCGGCCGGCTTCGTCGAAGGCGCGCCACATCAGCCCCTGCGTGACGCCGGAGGCGTACATCGCCAGGACGTAGAGCAGGATCCCGAGCGTGCCCGTCCAGAAGTGGGCATTGGCGAGGCGCGGGCTCCAGAGCGGCGTCTTCCACAGGCGCGGCACGAGCCAGTAGATCATGCCGAACGTCATGAAGCCGTTCCACCCGAGCGCGCCGCTGTGCACGTGCGCGATGTTCCAGTCCGTGTAGTGGCTGAGCGCGTTGACCGTCTTGACCGACAGCATCGGCCCCTCGAAGGTGGCCATGCCGTAGAACGTGATGCCGACGACGAACATCTTGAGCACCACGGAATCCCGCAGCTTGTGCCAGGCCCCGCGGAGGGTGAAGAGGCCGTTGATCATGCCGCCCCACGACGGCATCCAGAGCATCACGGAGAAGAGCATCCCGAGCGTCACGGCCCACTCCGGCACGGCGGTGTAGTTGAGGTGGTGCGGGCCGGCCCAGATGTAGAGGAAGACGAGGCTCCAGAAGTGGACGATGCTCAGCCGGTACGAGAACACGGGCCGCTCGGCCGCCTTCGGGAGGAAGTAGTACATCAGGCCGAGGAAGGGCGTGGTGAGGAAGAAGGCGACGGCGTTGTGGCCGTACCACCACTGCACGAGCGCGTCTTGCACGCCGGCGTAGACGGGGTAGCTCTTCCACAGGCTCACCGGGAGGGCGAGGCTGTTGCCGACGTGGAGGACGGACACGGTGATGATCGTCGCGATGTAGAACCAGAGCGCGACGTACATGTGGTGCTCGCGTCGCTTCGCCAGCGTCCAGAAGAAGTTGACCGCGAAGACCACCCACACGACGGCAATCGCGAGGTCGATGGGCCACTCCAGCTCGGCGTACTCCTTGGACGTGGTGATGCCGAGCGGGAGCGTGATGGCCGCGCCGACGATGATGGCCTGCCACCCCCAGAAGTGAAATTTGCTCATCCAGTCGAAGGCCATGCGCGCCTTGCACAGCCGCTGCGTAGAGTAGTAGATGGCCGCGAAGATGGCGTTCCCGGCGAAGGCGAAGATGACGGCGTTCGTGTGGAGCGGGCGCAACCGCCCGAAGGTCAGGTACTCGCCCAGGTTGGCCGGCCAGAACGGGAGTTGGAGCGCGATCACCACGCCCACGAGCATCCCCACGAAGCCCCACAGAATGGTGGCGAGGACGAAGAGGCGGACGATGCCTTCGTCGTAGGTGAAGACGTCGAGCGAGGCGGGGCGGCCGCTGCGGGCGACGCCCGGCGCCGTGGAGGGAGAGGACGGAGTAGTAGCCATGAACGAGCAGGGAAACGGTGGGTGCAGGCGGCCCTCGCCGCAGGTGCCCCAAGTAACGACGCCTGCCCCCGCCGGGATGAGGGCGGCCCCCCACCCGCTGCGTGGGTGGATCCCCGCACCGCCCGTAGGGGCATCCACCACACGCTGCGGAGAACGGTGCGCGGGCGCGGCGCGCCTCGGCAGTGGGCTGTGGGGGTTTCCCCCGCGACCCTTACAAGAAAAACCTCGCGAACGGGCGGCGCCCCGTTTCGTACACTGCGTCGGGCCCCTGGGCCGCGCTCGATACGCTCTGAGAACCTCCTCACGATGGATTCTTCGCTCGACGCCTCGCCTCTGCCCGTCGCGTCTGACGCCGGCGGCGCCCCGCTACAGGTGCTGATCTTTCAGCCGCCGGGCGCCGGGAAGGCGCGCTGCACGGCGCTGCTGGATGGGCAGGGCTATGCCGCCGAGGTCTTCGAGGACGCCGCCGCCGCCGCTGCCGCCTTCGCGGAGCGGAGACACCGGCTGGTGGTGCTCGAAGCCCTCAGCGACGACGCGCTGACGCTGTGCCGCCGCATCCGGCAGGCCGAGGGCGGCGAGGCCCCGCTGGTGCTCGCCCTGGCCGAGGCCGGAGACCAGGCCGCGCTGATGCGGGCCGTCGAGGCCGAGGTAGACGACCTCCTGCCGGCGGCCGCGCCGGCCGAGTACATGGAGGCGTGTCTGCGGCTGATGGAACGGCGGGCGCGCAAGCGGGCACGCCACCTCGCACTCGAAGCCGAGCTGGCACAGCGCCTGCGGCAGCAGGCCGCCGTCGCGGAGCTGGGGCGGCGCGGGCTGGCCGGCACCCCCGTGCAGGAGGCCCTGGACTTCGCCGTGGAGGCCGTCGCCGCGGCGCTGGAGGTCGAGCTGTGCAAGGTGCTGATCTGTGACGACGGCGCGGGCGATCTTCGCCTCGTGGCGGGCGTCGGGTGGGCGGAGGGGGTCGTCGGCGAGGCCCGCGTGCCGGCGGGCGAGGACTCGCAAGCCGGCTTCACGTTGCAGGCCGGCGCGCCCGTCGTCGTCGAACATTTCGAGGAGGAGACGCGCTTCGGCCGGCCGGCGTTGCTGGCCGAGCACGGCGTAGTCAGCGGCGTCTCGGTGCCGCTGCACGTAGGCGGCGCGCCCTACGGCGTCCTGGGCGCCCACGCGCGCCGCGCCAAGCGCTTCACCGCAGACGACGTGCACTTCATCCAGGCCGTGGGCCACGTGCTGTCTGGCGCCATCGAGCGGCACCGGGCCGAGCAGGCCCTGCGCGAGAGCGAGGCCCGCGCCCGCGCCATCCTGGACACGACCGTGGACGGCATCATCACCATCGACGCGCAGGGCGGCATCCTCTCGTTCAACCCGGCGGCCGAGCGCATCTTCGGCTACGATGCCGGCGAGGTCCTCGGCAAGAACGTACGCATGCTGATGCCGCAGCCGTTCAAGGAGGAGCACGACGGCTACATCCAGAGCTACCACGAGACCGGCCGCCGCAAGATCATCGGCATCGGCCGCGAGGTCACCGGCCGCCGCAAAGACGGCACCGTCTTCCCGATGGACCTGGGCGTGAGCGACGTGGCGCTCGACGGCCGTGTTATCTTCACCGGCGTCGTGCGCGACGTCACCGAGCGCCGCCAGCTCGAACAGCAGATCTTGCGCGTGAGCGAGGAAGAACGCCGCCGCATCGGGCAGGACCTCCACGACGGTCTCGGGCAGATGCTCACCGGCATCGGCCTCATCGCCCAGAGCCTCGCCCGCACCCTCGAAGCACAGGGGCTCCCCGAGGCCGACGACGTGGCCGAGATCACCGAGATGATCCGCGAGGCCGACCAGTTCGCCCGCGCCCTCGCCCGCGGCCTGGTGCCCGTGGATCTGGAGGCCAACGGGCTGGCGTCCGCCCTCGAACGCCTCACCCTCAACGCTGAGAAGCTCTTCGGCATCCGCTGCACGTTCGAGACGGCCGGCGAGGTGCGGATGTACGACAATACGGCCGCCACCCACCTCTTCCGGATCGCCCAGGAGGCCGTCTCGAACGCCGTCAAGCACGGGCGCGCCCGGCACGTCCGCATCACGCTCGCCGCCGGCGAGCGGCAGGCCCGCCTCCGCATCCACGACGACGGCGTCGGCTTCCCGGACGAGCTGGACGAGGAGCGGCGCGGCATGGGCGTGCGCATCATGCATCACCGCGCGCGCGTCATCGGCGCCTCGCTCGAGATCACCGACGCCCTCGGCGGCGGCACCGTCCTCACCTGTACCCTGCGCCGCCCCGCCGACCCCCTCCCGATGGGGGGGCAGGAGTACGGCGTCCCCGACGAATCCTGAACCGACCCCGGCGGAGGGAGGCCACCGCCGCCGCGCCCAGCCCGACCATGAAAAAGATCCTGATCGTAGACGACCATCCGCTGATGCGCAAGGGCCTGGCTATGACGCTCGACGCCGAGCCGGACATCCACGTCGTCGCCCAGGTGGCCGACGCCGAGGAGGTCCTCTCCAAGCTCGACGAGCTGGGGCCGGACCTCGCCATCGTAGACATCTCGCTGCCCGGCATGAGCGGCCTCGAACTCATCAAGCATCTGCAGGCGCTCCGGCCGGACCTGCGCACGCTCATCGTCTCCCGCCACGACGAGGCGCTCTACGCCGAGCGCGCCCTGCGGGCCGGCGCGCGGGGCTACGTGATGAAGCTGGAGGCCGGCGAGAAGATCGTCCAGGCCGTGCGCCGCGTGCTGGCCGGCGGCATCTACGTCAGCGACGAGATCAACGAACGCCTGCTGCTGGGCCTGGCCGCCGGGCGGCAGGAGCTGGCCCAGTCTCCGCTCGAAGTGCTCTCAGACCGCGAGCTGGAGGTCTTCGAGCTGACCGGGCGCGGCCTGGGCACGCGCGACATCGCCGAGCGGCTCCACCTCTCGGTGAAGACCGTCGAGAGCTACCGGGCGCGGATCAAGGAGAAGCTCAACCTGAAGACCGCCGCCGAGCTGATGCAGCACGCGGTGCAGTGGGTGGAGGGCGAGCGCACCAGCTAGCCGCCGTCCACATCGGCTGCTCCGCCGCCGCCCCCGGCTCGCACGAGCCGGGGGCTTTTCTATGGCTGTAGGTGAGGTAGGTGATGCCCCCACAGCGCCCCGGCGATCCCC
>JAWWAN010000181.1:0-7262 GCA_033721675.1 Rhodothermales bacterium
CGCCCTGCTCACCGGCGCGCTCGCGGCCATCGAGGGCGAGTACAAGCCCTACGGCGACACCGGCCTCCGCGACGCGCTGACGGATGGGTGAGCGAGGGAAGGGGGAAGGGGTTTCGAGGGAAGGGGGAAGGGCCAAGAGGGAAGGACGCCGTTTCGGGGCGGTCAGCGCCCGCTCGCTACGGGCTGGTCTTCCTCGAAGACGCCCATCCGGTCGAACTTGTCGATGCGGTCCGCGATGAGGTCGGCGCCCGGGCGGCCGTCCAGCTCGGCGAGGGCGCGCGCGATGGCCTCGCCGGTGGCGGTGAAGGTGCGCTGGGGGTCGCGGTGGGCACCCCCGACGGGCTCGGGCACGATCTCGTCGATGACGCCGACCTGGATGAGGTCCGGCGCGGTGAGCTTGAGCGCGCGGGCGGCCTCTTCCTTGTAATCCCACGAGCGCCACAGGATGGACGAGCAGCTCTCGGGCGCGATGACCGAGTACCAGGCGTTCTCGAGCATCAGGATGCGGTCTCCCACCCCGATGCCGAGGGCGCCGCCGGAGGCGCCCTCGCCGATGACGACGACGACGATGGGCACCGGCAGGCGGGCCATCTCGAAGAGGTTGCGGGCGATGGCCTCGGCCTGGCCGCGCTCCTCGGCCTCCAGGCCGGGGAACGCGCCGGGCGTGTCCAGCAAACACACGATGGGCTTGCCGAACTTGGCCGCCAGATGCATCAGGCGGAGCGCCTTACGGTAGCCCTCGGGATTGGGCATCCCGAAGCGCCGGTACTTGCGGCTCTTGGTATCGCGCCCCTTCTGGTGGCCGAGGAGCATCACGGTGCGGTCCCGCCCGCCGTAGCGCCCCCCCTGGAACGTGGCGAAGCCGCCGACGATGGCGGGGTCGTCCTTGAACGTCCGGTCGCCGCGCAGCTCCACGAACCCGTCGGTAAGGCCCTCGATGTAGTCGAGCGTATAGGGGCGGAGGGGGTGGCGGGCGATCTGCACGCGCTGCCAGCGCGTCAGGCCCCGGTAGATCGACACGCGCAGCTCCTCGACGCGGGCTTCGAGCTCGGCCACCTGCTCGGAGAGATCGACCTCGGCGTGCCCGGCGTTGAACGTGCGCATCTCGTCGAGCTTCTGCTCCAGCTCGACGAGCGGCTTCTCGAAATCCAGCAGGTACGGAGTCGGCTTGGCCATGGTGGGGTGATGATGGGGGTTGGGGAGGCCCGGAGCGCGCCGAGGCCGTGCCGCCTAGCGCAGCACGCGCAGCATCAGCGTCCAATCTAAGAAAGCCGACTGATTCCTGACGTAGAACCAGTAGGCCTGCCGGATCTCTTCCGGGGTGGGATCTGGCACGGCGAGGGTTTCGGGGACGGCGAAGACGGCTGGACGCAGGTCCCACTCGGGCGGCGGCGCGAACGGCTCGTCGGCGCGCCGCCCCACGAGCGCGCGCCGCCCGGCGAGCACGGCCGGGAGCTGGCGCGTACGGGCTACCAGCCGCGCGGCCCGGCTGCGGCGCCCCCCGAGGCGCGCCACGCCGGCCGCGAACGGATGCACCAGCAGCCCCACGCACGCCACGAGCAGCTCGAAGGCGCGGCGGGCCGCGCGGCTGCGGCCCGCCCCGAGCGCGGCCTCGGCCTCGATCAGCGTGGGCGTCGAGAGATCCGCCACCGACGCCTTGCCGATCACGTGCTCGCGGCCGGCCGCCAGGATGCGGCTCTGAACCGGCAGATCGCGCAGCCGCTGCATCAGCCGGAAGATCGTCTCGTTCGCCAGCCCGTCGGCGGCGAAGACCACGTCGTCGATGCGGCGGAGGCGGACGAGGTCGCGCAGGTGGCGCAGCGTGCCCAGGCGCGGCAGGGTCTCCGGCGCGGCGCCCTCCCGAGCATCGGCCACGTAGCCGACGAGTTCGAAGGGCGGGTGCGGGTGGCCCGCCAGCATCCGCCGGAGCCGCCGCGCCTCCTCCGCAGGCCCCACGAAGAGCGCCCGCCGGAGGCCGGAGCGGCGCGTCCGCAGCACCAGCCGCCGCGCCGTCAGCACGGCCGCGATGGCGGGGAAGGCCGCCCCGACGACGACGCGCGAGAACGCCAGTTCGCGGACGAAGAACGAGAGTGCGGCCATCGCCAGCAGCGCGAGCGCCGCGCCGGCCCACGCGGGCCGCACGCGGTGCCGCCGCACCGGCCGATAGCCCCCCACGGCGGCGATGGCGACGACGGTGAAGAGCGCGTAGACCGGCCCCACGAGGCCGTAGAAGAGCGCCGAGAAGTCGATGCCGGTCTGGGCCGAGCGCAGCCCGCCCAGCCCCGCCACGGTGGCCCACACCAGGGCGAACTCGAGCAGCGGCACCGCCAGGCGCCGCACGGCGTTGCCCGCCACCATCAGCGCCGCCCGCGCCACCACGCCCAGCCGCAGCAGCACCAGGAACAGCCCCGAGCGGTCGTCCAGGTGCTTCTCGGCGAAGCGGATCATGGCGCCGTAGAAGAGGCGCACGTAGCGCAGCTCGCCCTTCTTGGTGCTCTCGCCCTTGTAATGGATGATCTGCGTCTCGGGCGTGTAATAGATCGACCAGCCCGCCTGCTGGATGCGGAAGCACCAGTCCAGGTCTTCGCCGTACATGAAGAAGCTCTCGTCGAAGAGCCCCGCGCCGGGCCCGGGCGGCTCCGCCGCGCCGTCCCCCCCGCCCCCGGCCGCGCACGGCGCCGCGCACGCCTGGTACAGCGCGGCGTGGCGGACGAGCATGCAGGAGCCGCTGAGGGCGTCCACCTCGGCCACCTCGTCGATGGGCAGGTACGTCAGGTTGTAGCGGCCGAAGACGCGGCTGCGCGGGAAGAGACGGCTCAGACCGATCATCCGGAAGAGCGCGACGGGCGGCGTCGGGAAGGCCCGGCGGCTCTCCAGCGCGAACGTGCCGTCCGGGTTGAGAATCTTGCAGCCGACGGCCCCGGCCTCCGGATGCGCCTCCATGAAGCGGACGAGCGTGGTGAGTGTGTCCTCGCGGACGATGGTGTCCGGGTTGAGAATGAGCAGGTACCGGCCCCGCGCCGCCCGGATGGCCTGGTTGTTGGCCCGCGAGAACCCGACGTTCTCCT
This sequence comes from Rhodothermales bacterium, assembly GCA_033721675.1. Classification (GTDB taxonomy): domain Bacteria; phylum Bacteroidota; class Rhodothermia; order Rhodothermales; family JAWWAN01; genus JAWWAN01. Next base: position 3,069 of record JAWWAN010000181.1, read on the forward strand.
CGTTCGCGATCAGCCGCACCTCCGGGAACCGCTCGCGCACCATCTCGACCGACCCGTCGACCGAGTTGTTATCGACCACGAAGATTTCCACCGAGAGCCCCGCCGCTGCGCGCTGGACGGACCGCAGCGCCTGCTCCAGAAACTCGCGCACGTTGTAGTTGACGATGACCACCGAGAGGTCGACCACCTCGGGTGGAGCCATCGTCACGGGGGGAGATGAAGGCGTGGAGCGCTGGAGCATGAGGGGAGGCGAGGCGCGAACCGTGAGGAACCGGGCCGCGACGCGCGGCGGCGTCCGCACGGCCCGCGAAGCACGGGTCAGATCGCAGGGCTGCGACGGGTGGAATCGAGCGGCGCGGGCGGGGTCGCGTCCACCGGAGGCGTCTCCTCGGCCGGCACGTCGTCGGCCGGCGCCTCCTCGGCCGGCGCGTCGTCCAGGCCGGGCAGGTGCAGCACGGTGCCCTCACGGAGGGCGATGGTGCCGTTCTCGGTGCGCAGCGTCACGGTGGCGGCGCCTTCGCCCAGGCGCCCCTGGAAGCGCGCGCCGGCGCCTTCCGGCGCGAGGCGGCGGTCTGCCACGGCCAGCCCCTCGACGCGCACGTCGCCGGCGTCGGTGCGGGCGTCGAGCCGGGCCGAGGCGCTGGCCGGCAGCGTCAACGCCACGTCGCCGTTGGTGGTGCGCAGCGCCACGGTGGCGTCGGTAGCGAGGCGGAAGAAGCCGGCCTCGATGGGCCCGTTGCGCAGCGTGGCCTCGACGCTCCGGCCCGCGCCAGCGAGGGCGATCCGGCCGCTCTCGACCGTCACGGACAGCGGCCCCTCCAGCGCCGAGAGCCGGACGTTGCCGCTCTGAAGCTCGATGGTGATGGGCGTGCCCCGAGGCACGGTGCCCTCGACGTCCACCCGGCTCAGGCTGGCGTCCCCCGCACGGAGGACGTACCGAAACACCTCGGCATCGCCGGTCTCTTCGAGCGTGATCCGGTCGAGGACCCTGCGGGCGTCGGTGTCGTCCCGGCCCCGGGCGTGCTTGGTGAAGGTCAGCTCGGCGTTCGGCGCCTCGACCCCGCGCAGCGTGATGCTGCCGCTGAAGCCGTCGAGCACGAGCCGCCGCCCGCCCGGCTCGACGCCGCGCGTGACGACGGCCGTCTGCTCGGCCTCCCCCAGGACGAGGCTGCCCTCCTCGGTCTGCCCGATACCGGCCTCACGCCCGCCGCAGGCGGCGAGCCCCCCGGCCAGCACCAGGGCGAAGGCAGTCCGCAGCATTCTAGATCGGCGCATCGGCGTCACATTGTTCGGTGGTAGGGGACGGTTCAAGATACCGCCTCCATAAACAAGCCGCCGCGGCCAGGGATCCGCTGCACCCGCACCCGCAGACGCGCTGCGCCCGCGGTGCTAGGCCGAACGCCTGCACGGTTCGTCAGCCTCAATTGCGGATCGGCACCACGCAGGTGCAGGAAAACGCCCCCTTGAGGGACCTGCCGCGCAGGGGCCGGGGGAATGGCGATGGGTGATTTCCGATCCCGGCTCCGCTTCTGAAAAGAAAAACGCCGCGCCGCCCCTCGCGGGCAGCACGGCGCGCCTATCAGACCAGACGGGCCGTATCGCCGGCACGTCCTGCTCCCGTGCGATTCCGTCTCCTAATGGAGCGCCACGTGGCGGATGAAGCGGCGGACGGCGAAGAGCGAGCCGAGCCACCCCAGCAGCGCCCCCATCCCGACCACGCCCAGCCCGATCAGCAGAAACGCCCAGAACGAAACGGCCAGCTGCGGCAAGTACGAGGCCATCGCGCCGTAGAGACCCCACAGCACCACGGCCGCCATGCCGCCGGCGGCCACGCCCTGCGCGATGCCCTCGATCAGGAAAGGCTGCTGGATGAACGCATCCGTGGCGCCGACGAGCTTCATCGTGCGGATGAGCAGCCGCCGCGCGTAGATCGTCAGCCGGATGGTGTTGCCTACCAGGAAAAGGGCCGCCAGCATCACCAGCACGCCCACCACACCGCCCACCAGCCCGAGCAGCCGCAGGTTCTGTTGCACCTTCACCAGCAGCGGCTGGTTGAAAACCACCTCCTCCACCCGGTTCCAGGTGCTGAACTCCTCGACCAGGCTGGTCAGGCTGTCCGGGTTGGCGTAGTCCGACTCCACGCGCACTTTGACGGAAGCGGGCAGGAAGGCCTCGTCCATGAAGATCTCGCCGCCCTCGCCGAACTCCTCGCGGAAGATCTCTCGGGCACGCTCCCGCGAGACGTACTCGGTCTCGGCCACGCCGGGCACGAGCGCCGCCCGCGCCTCGATGGCCTCCGCGACGGGGTCCTCGACCTCGGCCAGGAACAGCTCGACCTCGCCCACGCGCTGCCGCAGCCACGTCGAGACCTGCCCGGCCTCGTAGCTGAGCAGGGCGAAGAGCCCGATGAGGACCAGCGCGACGGCCGTCGCACTCGTGGCGGCGACGAAGGCGAACTTGGCCCGCCGGAACCCGGCCAGCCCTTCACGAACGGTATATGACAACGACACGGCTTCGGGGGGTTGGATGCTGCGTGTGCGCTCAGTATCGGCAACGCGGCGGACTTATTGAACGGATACGGAAGATTGCAGATTGATGATTATCGATTGACGAGGTGAGAAGAGACTCAGCGCTTGCCGGAGTATGAACCCTTCAACAATCTTCAATCCGCTTTTATTCACTCCACCGTCTCGCCCACCGGATACGACCCCAGCACTTTGAGCGTGGCGGTCAGCTCGGCGAGGTGGCCGATGGCGCGCTGCACGGGCACGTCGGCCTCGGCGCCCTCTACGTCCAGGTAGAACAGGTACTGGCCCGGGCTGCCCACGAGGGGCCGGCTCTCGACCTTGAACAGGTCCAGCTCGCGGAGGGCGAAGACGGCGAGGCTCTTGAAGAGCGCGCCGGGGACGTTCTCGCGGAGGGCGAAGACGACGGACGTCTTCATCGGGCCTTCGGCGGGCGGCGGCGGCGTGCCGTCGGGGGCGAGGACGAGGAAGCGGGTGTAGTTCTGGTGGTTGCTCTCGATGCCGGCGGCCAGCACCTCCAGGCCGTACTCGGCGGCGGCGCGCGCCCCGGCGATGGCGGCGGCATCGCGCACGCCCTCGGCGGCAAGCTGCTTGGCCGCGCCGGCGGTGTCGTAGGCGGGCACCGCCTCGGCGTGCGGGAGGCGGTTCCGCAGGAAGTCGCGGCACTGGCCGAGGGCCTGCGGGTGGGACCGCACGCGCCGCACGTCGCCCAGCGCCACGCCGGGCAGGGCCAGCAGGTGGTGCCGGATGCGGAGCTGCACCTCGCCCACGATCCGCACGGCAGTGCCCCGCAGCAGGTCGTAGTTGGCGTGGACGCTGCCGAAGAGCGAGTTCTCGATGGGCACCATCGCCCGGGCTGCCTCCCCCGCCTCGACGGCCGCGAAGACGGCCTCGAACGAGGGCGTCGGCACCGGCTCGGCGGCTGCGCCGAAGAAGGCGCGTACGGCCTCCTCGCTGAAGGCGCCGGTCTCTCCCTGGAAGGCGATGCGCATGCGGGGACTGGGGACTGGGGACTGGGGAAGATAGGGCGTGGGAGGTGCTGGCGTGCAAGCGGAGCGGGTACTCTGGCGAACCAGGCGGGCGGTGCCCCTGCCTTGCCGTTTCATCCCACGCGGACGAGGCCGAGGCCGCGGGCAGCGTAGTAGCGCTCGTAGTGGGCACGGAGGGGGGCGTGCTCCTCAGACCGGAGCTGCGGATCCCGTTCGAGGAGTTCGTGCGCGGCCTGCCGGGATTTCAGCAGGATCTCCTGGTCCTGCGTGATGTCGGCGATCTTGAGATCCGGAAGGCCGCTCTGGCGGGTGCCGAAGAAGTCGCCCGCGCCGCGCAGCCGAAGGTCCATCTCGCTGATCTGGAAGCCGTCGTCGGTCTGGGTCATGGCAGTCAGGCGCTGCTCGGCCTCGGGGCTGCGCTTGTAGTCCGCCATGAGGATGCAATAGCTCTGGGCCGCGCCGCGCCCGACGCGCCCGCGGAGCTGGTGGAGCTGGCTCAGGCCGAACCGCTCGGCGTGCTCGATCACCATCACGCTCGCGTTCGGCACGTCCACGCCCACCTCGATGACGGTGGTGGCGACGAGGATGTCCGTCTCGCCGCGCTTGAAGCGGTCCATCGCCTCCTCCTTCTCGTACGAGAACATCCGCCCGTGGACGAGATCGACCGCGTAGGGGCGGAA
>JAWWAN010000182.1:0-7210 GCA_033721675.1 Rhodothermales bacterium
TCCAGAAGAAGGGCGCGCGGCTCATCGGGCCCAACTGCCCGGGGGTCATCACGCCGGGCCAGGCCAAGGTCGGCATCATGCCCGCCATGATCTTCTCCGAGGGCGCCATCGGCGTCGTCTCCCGCTCGGGCACGCTCACCTACGAGGCCGTGGACCAGCTCACGCGCGAGGGCTTCGGGCAGAGTACGGCCGTCGGCATCGGCGGCGACCCCATCATCGGCACCCGCTTCGTGGACGCCCTCCAGCTCTTCGAGGCCGACGCCGCGACCGAGGCCGTGGTGATGATCGGCGAGATCGGCGGGACGGCCGAGGAGGAGGCCGCGCGCTACATCCAGGACCACATGACGAAGCCCGTCTTCGGCTTCATCGCCGGCGCCACGGCGCCGCCGGGCCGCCGCATGGGCCACGCCGGCGCCATCATCGCCGGGGGCAAGGGCACGGCCGAGGACAAGTTCGCCGCCCTCGAAGCGGCCGGCGCCGTCGTCGTCAAGAACCCCGCCCTCATCGGCCAGACCGTCGCCGAGCACCTGGGCACGGCGGTCTGAGGCCCGCGCCACCGTCCCGTGCAGCAGCGCGTACCGCCGCGATGGAGATCAACGACGTCCAGTTCGTCACCGGCGCCGCGCGGTGGGAGCAACTCCCCGCCGACGGCCGGCCCGAGGTGGCGTTCGTCGGGCGCTCCAACGTGGGCAAGAGTTCGTGGCTGAACCGGCTGGTAGGGCGCCGCAGCCTCGCCCGCACGAGCGGCACGCCGGGCAAGACGCAGCAGTTCAACTACTACCTGGTCAACGGCGGCCTCTACTTCGTGGACCTGCCCGGCTACGGCTACGCGAAGATCGCGAAGACCGAGCGGGCGCGGTGGGGGCGCTTCATCGGGCGCTACGTGACCGAGCGCGCGCCGCTGCGGGCCGTCTTTCACCTCATCGACAGCCGGCACCCGCCCACCGCGATGGACGAGGACGTGATGGCCGTGATGCGGCAGGCGCCCGTGCCCTACCTCATCCTGCTGACGAAGACCGACAAGCTCTCCGGGAACGGGCGCGCCAAGAGCCGCCGCGGCGTCGAGGCCGTGCTGGACCGGATGGCGCTCGAGGTGCCCATCATCCTGACCTCCGCCGAGGACGGGCGCGGGCGGGACGAGGTGCTCCGCTGGATCGCGCAGTTCACGGGCGGTGCGGCCGAGGCTTCATAAGATCTTTCCCGAGGGCCTGCCCGGCGGCGCCCCGCCGAACCGACGGAAAAGGGCCTTCAGGGGCCGCTCAGGCCGGATTCGGGCGGGGTTCGGGCCATCCGGGGGAGGGTGGAGGCGGCGAGGCAGAGACCCTTAATAATACCTTGACAAAGGAGGGTGCCCCCTCTATATTTCGCACCGATAAAACACGTCCAACCATTTCGTAACACTAACCACGGGCTCTTATTGGGAAGACGCTACAGCCTTTCTCTACCGGCGCAAGGACCTGTTCTCATCAGGTCGTTCCCACCCTCGGCGGCCAGTGAGCCGCAGCGCTGTCGTCACAGCGAGCTGTTCGAGGCCGCTTCTTCGCTACAGAGGTAGCCGGGCTGACTCCCCGCAAGACCCGTCCTGGGTGCATTCCGCGAGCCATCCCACTCTGGGTTACGTGTGCCTGGAGGCTCCGGGCGTCCCTGCGAATCCGCCACACCACATCACCAAAGGAGGTAGAACATGCTACGCAACTGGGGTGCGCTAGTACTCTTCCTGCTAGCCACGCCGGTCCTGAGCTATGCTCAGAACACCGGTAAGCTGGCGGGCCGCGTCACAGACGCATCGACAGGCGAAGGGCTCCCCGGTGCCACCGTCGTTCTGGAAGGAACGACGCTCGGCACCGCCACCGACGTCGACGGCAATTACTTCATCATCGGCGTTCCCGTGGGCAGCTACGACGTCCGCGCGTCGTTCGTCGGATACCAGAGCGAGATCGTGCAGGGCGTGGAGATCAACTCCGGCTACACGCGCGAACTCGACTTCGGCCTCTCCCCCGGCGTGGAGCTCGACGAGATCGTCGTCGAGTACGAGCGCCCGCTGATCCAGAAGGACGCCGTCGGCGTGCCGAAGATCGTCTCGGGTGAGGAGATCACCAACCTGCCCGTGCGCGGCGCCGCCGAGGTGGCCGCCATCCAGGCCGGCGTCGTCTCGCAGGAAGGCTCCGAGACGCTCAACATCCGCGGCGGCCGCGGCGCCGAGGTCACCTACTTCATCGACGGCGTGAAGGTCGTCGGGACGACGGGCTCGACCATCGGCGTGCCGCAGGCGGCCATCCAGGAGCAGGAGATCCTCATCGGCAACATCTCGGCCCGCTACGGCGACGTGATGTCCGGCGTGATCAACATCACGACGAAGGCCGGGGCGCCCAACTTCTTCGGCTCGCTCGAGGGCATCACCTCCGAGGGCCTCGACGCCTTCGGCTACAACCTCGGCTCGGCCACGCTCGGCGGCCCGATCATCCCGCGCAAGCTGAGCTTCTTCGTCGCCGCCGAGTACCTCGACCAGGCCGACGCCGACCCGCGCGCCGTCGAGCAGCTCCGCATCAAGGGCGACGTGCTCGACGACCTGCGCGCCAACCCGATCGCCTTCCGGGGGGAGAACGCGAGTGGCGGCGACGTCTTCCTGCCCCTCCCGGCCACGCTCGCGAACGGCGCCACGCTCGTCGTGGACAACAACGGCAACCCCGTCACCGACGGCGGCGTGCTGACGTTCTCCGACGGCACCACCGTGCCGATCCCGGGCGACCTCGACCTCTCGACGCTGAACCTCACGCCCGTCATCCGGGCCGAGTTCGTGCCGCAGAGCGCCTTCGAGTTCGACAAGTTCAAGGAGACCGGCGGGCAGCAGCGCCTGAACCTCTCCGGCAACCTGACCTACAACCTGTTCGATAACGGGCGCCTCCGCGTGGGCGGCCGCTACAACAACAACGAGGGCGACTACATCAGCGGCACCGACGTCCGCAAGCTGCCCTTCGCCCCGGAGAAGCAGGAGTTCACCCGGGACGACGTGCAGGTCTACGGCACCTGGACCCAGTACCTCTCGAACTCGACGTTCTACCAGGTGCAGGTGGACTACTCGAGCCGCTTCGGCGAGGACTTCGACCCGCGCTTCGGCACGGACTTCGACAGCTTCCTCAGCTACGGCGACATCGACGACCCCGCCTTCCAGACGCTCCGCGGCTACAAGCAGCTCTCCTTCGAGACCGAAGAGCGCGACGTCAACGGCGAGACCGTCACCGTGCAGGTGCCCGTCTTCTCGAACGTCTTCCGGGATGGCCAGGGGCCGTCGACCAGTGACGACGTCGTCTCCACGCTGACGGCCCTTCCGGGCGGCCGCTTCGGGTTCTACTCGAAGTTCCACAACACGCAGTTCCGCGTCTCGGCCTCGGCCACGACGCAGATCGGCATCAACCAGGTCGAGTTCGGCGGCGAGTTCGAGCAGCGCACCCAGCGCTCGTTCAGCATCAGCGCCTCCTCGCTGGCGCGCCTCGCGGCCGACGGCAGCCCCGAGGGCATCGACCCCCGGGACCCGAACCAGAACCCGGACGGCTACGCGTCTTACGACGCCATCCCGGCCTTCCTCCTGGACGACTTCGTCTCCAACACCGGCTACGACCTCCGCGGCCGTAACCAGGTGGACGACGAGGACTTCGCGGCCTTCCTCAACGAGGATGACGCCAAGCCCGAGGACGCCTACAACGTGGCGCCCTACGAGCCGATCTACTTCGGCGGCTACGTCCAGGACAAGATCGAATTCCGGGACATCGTCCTGAACCTCGGCCTCCGCGTGGACGTGTTCGACAACAACACGCGCACGCTCAAGGACCCCTTCACGCGGCGCCCGATCTGCCGCGTCTCGGATCTGGGAGGCGACACCTGCTCGACCACGCTCGGCTCCGTCCCGGCCACCATCGACGATGACTTCGCCGTCTACTTCAGCGGCGACGACGTGGTCGGCTTCCGCGACCTCGACGGCCGGTTCTACGACGCCAGTGGGCAGGAGACCAACCCGGGCGACATCCTCCTGACCGGCAAGCCGCGTTCGACGAACGCGCGCATCACGCCGGACATGTTCGAGGACTACGAGCCGCAGGTCACCGTCATGCCCCGCATCGGCGTCAGCTTCCCGGTCACCGACCAGGCGCTGTTCTTCGCCAGCTACGGCATCACCTCGCAGCGGCCCTCGACGAACCAGTTCGTCAGCCTCGCCGGCCTGACCGGCACCGGCCGCATCAACAACAACAACCTGAAGCCGGAGAAGACGACGAAGTACGAGCTCGGCTTCCGCCAGCGGCTGGGCGCGCGGTCCGCGCTCACCATCTCGGGCTTCTTCCAGCAGATCGAGAACCTGATCCAGCTGACGGACATCCGCGAGGCCTTCCCGAGCGGCTACTCGACCTACACGAACAAGGACTTCGGTACGGTCAAGGGCGCCGAGTTTGCCTTCGACCTGCGGCGCACGCAGGGCTTTGCCGTCAACGCCAACTACACGCTGGCCTTCGCCCAGGGCACCGGCTCGAACTCGACCACGACGAGCACGATCGTCTGGATCGACGAGACCCCGCCCAACTTCATCAGCCCGCTCGACTTCGACCAGCGGCACAAGATGAACCTCTCGCTGGACTACCGTCTCGGCGAGGACGAGGGCCCCGAGATCTTCGGCGCGCAGCTGCTGGAGAACTTCGGCATCAACCTGCTGGCCACGGCCGGTAGCGGCTTCCCGTTCACCTCCGTCGTCGAGCCGTTCAACCTGGCCGGCGGCGCGCGCGCGGCGCTGCCCAAGGGCGGCGTCAACGAAGACCGCATGCCGTGGTCGAGCCGCCTCGACCTCCGCGTCGACCGGCGCTTCCCGCTCGGGGCCGGCGCGAACGTGACGGCCTTCCTGTGGGTCCAGAACCTGCTCGACACCCAGAACGTGCAGAACGTCTGGCGCTTCACCGGCCTGGCCGACGACGACGGCTTCCTGGCGACGCCGGAGGGGCAGCAGCTCCTGACCGACGCCACGCCCGTTACGGAGACCCTCTACCGGCACCGCAACAGCGTGCCGACGTGGGTGGGCATCCCCCGCATGACGCGCATCGGCGTGCGGCTGGACTTCTGAGCCTGCGGCGCGTGTGCCGGGCCCGCCCCCACCGTTGTGGCGGGCCCGGCACGGCGCGCCGGCATTCTCGCTCCCTCACGATCTGTCACACATCCTGATCGGATACACCATGCGAACTGATAGAAAAGCAGGCCTGGTGCTCCTCCTGGCGCTCCTCTTCGGGGTGACCTTCGAGGCCCAGGCCCAGGTCGGCAACTGCGAGCCGGCACAGGGCGAGGCGTTCCTGGACATCAACAACGTCCGCGCCCGCATCTTCAACAACGGCAACCTCTTCTGGCGCGGCTCGCCCCACGTCTACGAGGTGCCCAAAGGCGGCGGCGCGAACGCGATCTTCGCCTCCGGCATCTGGCTCGGCGGCCAGGTCGGCGGCCAGCTCCGCGCCGCCGCGGCCCGCTACGGCAACTACAACTTCTGGGCCGGCCCGCTCGACGACAGCGGCGCCCCGCCCGCCGACTGCTCCGAGTTCGACCGCCTCTGGAAGGTCAGCCGGAACGACATCGACAACTACGAGGCCACCGGCCTGGCCGCGCGCGACCTGCGCGACTGGCCCACCGGGCTGGGCGCGCCCACCTTCGCCCCGGCCGAGACCGACGGCGTCGACAACAACGACGACGGCGAAGTGGACGAGCCGGGCGAGATGAAGCGCGTCGACCAGGAGCTGCTCCAGCTGCCCCTGGCCCAGCGCGTGAACCGCACGATCGACCTCGCCGCCGGCGAGCGCCCGGCCATCCTGGGCGACCAGTCGATCTGGTGGATCATGAACGACCGCGGCAACCAGCACCTGGCGCCGTCCGCGGACACGCCGCCCATCGGCGTGGAGGTGCACGGCATGGCCTTCGCCTTCAACACCTCGGGGGCCATCGGCAACACCACGTTCTACAAGTACAACATCTTCTACAAGGGCGACGTCCCGCTGGAGAAAGCCTACATCGGCATCTTCTCCGACCCGGACCTCGGCAACTTCGACGACGACTACGTCGGCTCGGACACCACCCTCGGCCTCGGCTACACCTACAACGCCGACAACAACGACGAGGGCGGTGAGGGCTACGGCGAGGCGCCGCCGGCCGTCGGCTACGACTTCTTCCAGGGCCCCATCGTGCCGTCTCCGGGCGACACGGCCCAGGTGAGCGGCGTGAAGGTGCCGGGCTTCAAAAACCTCAAAATGACGCACTTCGTCTTCTACAACAACGGCGGCGGCGTCACCGAGGACCCCCAGAACGGCTCGGACTACTACAACTACCTCCAGGGCCGCTGGAAGGACGGCAAGCAGATCACCTTCGGCGGCAAGGGCCGGGACTTCTCCAATATCCCGGTGGACTTCATGTTTCCCGGGGACCCCGTGACCGGCACGGGCTGGACGGAGTTCGACCCGGCCGCCGACGGCGGCTCGCTGCCGCCGCTGCCGCCGGCCGACCGCCGCTTCGCGATGTCGTCCGGGCCCTTCACGATCAACCCGGACGACCAGCAGGAGATCGTCTTCGGCATCGTGTGGGCGCGGGGCAACAGCAACATCAACTCCGTCGCGGAGCTGCGCAAGGCCGACGCCCTGGCGCAGGCCGCCTTCGACGTCAACTTCGAGCTGCCGGCCCCGCCGGCCGCGCCGATCGTGACGGCGACGGGCATCGACAACGCGGTCATCCTCGAGTGGGACAACCTCCCGCGCTCGAACAACTACCTCGAAGGCTACTCCGCCTTCGACCCGTTCGCGCCGCCGGAGAACCCGAACTACGACTTCGAGGGCTACATCGTCTACCAGTTCGACAACCCGCAGGACCAGGTAGGCAAGCCGATCGCCACGTTCGACATCAAGAACGGCGTCACGCGCGTCATCGACGGGATCCCCGGCGAGCCGACGTTTGTGGCCGCCAGCGGCACGGACTCGGGCATCGAGCACAGCCTGGTCATTCCGAGCCTGACGAACTACAAGACGTACTACTTCGGCGTGCAGGCCTACGCCTACAACGAGCCGTCTGCGCCGAAGGTCTACCTCGGCCCGATCGCCCGCGTGGAGGCCGTGCCGACCCGCACGACGAACCGGGAGGGCGGCACCGTGCTGAGCGCCGTCGTCGGGGATGAGGCCTCCGTGCAGCGGCCCGCCGGGCA
>JAWWAN010000183.1:0-7182 GCA_033721675.1 Rhodothermales bacterium
CCCCATCGTACTCCAGCAGGCGCCACTGGCGAGTGTTGTGAACCAGGATCTCGCCGCGCCCATCGGCGTCGAGGTCCGTCAGACGTGCCCCGAAGGCCGCACCGTCGGCGAAGGGGTTGGCGAGGCCGGTGGTATCGACGAAGCTGACGGCGGCCGGATAGCGGCCGGGCGCGGACTGCTCGATGACGAGGGTCGCCCCTCCCACCTGGGTCAGCAACTCAGCCAGGCCGTCCCCGTCGGGATCTCCCACGTCGCGCGGGATCACGTTCGCGATGAGCTGGTGGGCCGGGCGAAAGCCGGCCCCGTCCCATTCGTAAAACGCCAGCGTGTCTCCGATCCAGCCGTCCTCGTACCGATTCATCACGAGCTCCAGCAGACCGTCGCCGTCGAAGTCTGTGGGGGATGGCAGGAGGTATCCGTGCGGCATCGCCAGGGCGTCTCGGGTGAAGTAGGCATCGTTGACGCGGGTTTCGGGGACGATCAGCGTGGTATCGAGCACGCTCTCGAGGCCGGCGGCATTCACGGCGCGGAGGCGTACCTGGAGCCTCCCTCCCCGCCCCTCTTCATCCACCCAGACGAGGGCGTGCTGCCGCGCTCGCCGATCCGACGCGACCGTATCAGCCCCCACCGCCATCGTCATCTCGGTGAGGTCGTCGGTCAAAACGTCCGCGACGACGCCGTGCCGGGCGCCGATCAGGCCGACCTCGAGGATGCTGGCGTCGAGCACGGGCGGGGTGCGATCCACGAATACACGCCGGCGGTCTTCAATCGTCCGCCCCGAGCGGAGGGTCGCGGCGAGGCGGAGCGTATAGAGCCCTTCGGGGAGCGCCTCGGTCTGCCATACGGCCAGCGTATCGTCGAGCCGCTGCGCCGTGAGCGGCCCGTCGATCATGGTCCACACGGCGGCTGGATCCTCCGCGCCCGGCGCGAAGGCGACCTCGTACGACGCGAACGCTGGATCGAGCACGGTGCCGAGGATGGGCACACTGGGCCGGGCGACGCCGCCGTCCTGCTCGGGCGAGTCGATTGCGACGCGGGCGGGCAGCGCGCGGCCGAGCGCCGCTGCGGCGTCCAGCAGCCCCGCACCCGTGCGGTGATCCCATCCTGGCGCGCCCACGTCCTGGGCCGAGGCCGTCAGTGCCGCCCGGATCGCTGCCGGGGTGAGCGCAGGATCCATCGCACGCAGCAGAGCGACCACCGCACTGACCATCGGCGCAGCGACGGACGAGCCGCTGCGCCGCCCGTAGTGGGTGTCCGGAAGGAGAACCCCCTCGTCGTCGCGCCTCGGCATGAGGGTGGTGAAGACCGAGGAGCCGGGCGCCCCGAGGTCGATCCCGCTGCCGTAGGTGCCCCGCCCGGCGATGCTGGTGCCGTCCTGCGTCAGCCAGGCCACCGCGATCACTTCCGGATAATCGGAGGGATAATGTGGGCCATCGCCGCCCAGATTGCCTCCCGAAGCCACTACCACAGTGCCCTGATCCACGGCGTAGCGGATCGCCTCGTGCATCAGCGGCGAGTAGTAGACATCCCCGAACGAGAGATTCAGCACGTCGAGGCCCATCTGGGCGGCATAGACGATGGCGGCGGCGACGTCGTCGTCCTCGCCCACCCCGTCGGCGCCGAACGCGCGGAGCGGGACGAGCCGGGTCTCCGGGGCGATGCCGGCGATGCCCTCTGCGTTCCCCGCGCGCGCCGCGATGACGCCGGCGACGAGCGTGCCGTGCCCCCGCCCCCCACCGAGCCGGTCGTCCTCGGAAGGATCCCCGTCGCGCTCGCGGTAGTCCCCCGGCTCGACGGACGAGGGTCGGTCCACGAAGTCGTAGCCGTGCACGTCATCGACGAATCCATTGCCGTCGTCGTCGATCCCGTTGAAGTCGGACGGATCGGCCTGCCCGTTCCCATCGAGGTCTTCGCCGGGGTTGATCCACACCTGCCCGAGCAGGTCCGGGTGCTCGAAGTAGAGCCCGGTATCGACGAGGCCGACGCGCACGGAGGGATCGCCCCGGGTCAGCTCCCACGCTTCGAACGCGCGGATGACGGGCAGGTGCTGCAAGCTATCGAGCAACGGATCGTCTGCGCCTCGCGTGCTATCGAGCGTATAGCGCCGGTTGGGCTGCACGTAAGCGACGCCCGGCTCGGCGGCCCAGGCCGCCAGGCGAGCCGCGAGGGTCGTCGTGTCCGAGACGGTCAGCACGTAGGCCGGGAAGGGCGTGGTCTTCGCCCCGCCCCGCTGCGCGAACACGGGATTCGTGCCGGCCACGCCGTCGAAGAGCGCCGGGAACGCTCCCCGCTTGGCGGCCCCGCCGGCCGCCACGGCCTCGGCGAGCGCAGCGGGCGCATCGTCGGCGAGGCGGACGATGAAGGAGGTCTGCGCCCATACCGCTCCCGGCAGGAGGGTGAACAACAAGTACGTCGCTATGCAATAACGGATGTTCACGCGGTGCGGCTCGACTCCAGGATTTCTGCCAGCTCGCCGGCCAGGCGCTGCCGGTCGAAGCGGCGGACGTGGGCCTCGTCGGGCACGGGGAGCGCCCCCGCGCTCCATTGCTGATAGCAGATGCGCAGCCCCCGCCGGATGGCGTCCACGTCGTCGGGCGGGACGATGAGGGCGGCGCCGTGCCCGACGAGGGCATCCTGCGCGGCCCCCTCGGGCACGAGGGCCAGGATCGGCTTGCGGGCGCCGAAGTATTCGAAGAGCTTTCCGGTGGAGATCCCCTCGGCCCCAGGCCGCCGCCCGACGGTGAGCCACAGCACGTCGGCGTCGCGCTGGTGCTGCACCGTTGCTTCGTGGGTTCGGTACCCTTCGTATCGGATCATGTCGGCGATCCCTAACCGGTCCGCGAGGCGCTGTGAGGCTTCCGGGACGATCCCGACGAAGACCGCCTCCACCCGGCTCCGCACCTCCGGTTGGTACGCCACGAAGTCGGCCAGCGCGCGGAGGAACGGGTCCGGCGTCTGGGCATCGTAGAACACACCGGTATAGACCAGGCGTAGGCGTTCACCCGTTCGCGAAGGCGCGCATCGGTCGAAGTCGGCGGAGGCAAAGTCGGCGGGGTCGAAGCCCTGCGGCAGCACCCGCACATCGGGCGCCCACCCGGCCGTTCGGTTACGTTCGACGAGGCCCTGCCGGATCGGTTCGTTGATGGTGAGGGCGTGGCAGGCGCGCCGCAGCACGTGCCTTTCGAGCCGCTGATGCGCCCATCGGTGGAGCCGCGACGGGTAGACGTGGCGCGGGTTACCCACCCAGTCGTCTCTGAAATCGACCACGAGCGGGACGCCATGCCGTCGGCTGAGCCGCGCCCCTACCAGGTGCGCCGTGTACGGTGGCGCCGACGACAGTATGGCGTCATAGCGGTGGGTACGCATCATGCGATGGCCGGCCCGGAGCGCGAACGGGATCCAGCCGATCTTGTTGTCCGGGACGAAGAGCAAGTTCGTCAGGAAGCTCCACCATCGGCGTCGCGTCTCCGAGGGCATCGGGACGGTCCGCTTGCCGAAGAGGCGCGTCGGGTCGAAGGAGCGGGTGCGCCGGATGAGGGGGTCGGCATCCTCCACCTCGTGCAGCAGGGTCTCGTCGTAGGCGAAGTAGCCGGCGGGTTCGACGGTCAGCACGTCGGGGTGCCATCCGTAATGCGGGAGGTAACGCACGAATTTGGCGACCCGCTGCACGCCGCTGAGGCCCATCGGGGGGAAGTAGTACGCGATGACGAGCACCCGTCTGCCGGCGCCCGTCCGCCCGTCGGTATGGGTCTGCGCGTCGTCCATCGGCGGCTACAGCACGAGCAGGTCTTTCGGGGCGGCCGTGAGGTTCTCGCACCCGTCCTGCCGGAGCACGACGATGTCTTCGATCCGGATGCCGAACCGCCCGGGCAGGTAGACCCCCGGCTCGATGGTGACGGTGGTACCCGCTGGCATCACGGCGTCGGTGTGCCGGGAGACGTGCGGCCACTCGTGGGTCTCGAGCCCGATGCCGTGGCCGAGCCCATGGCTGAAGAAAGACCCGAGGCCAGCGTCTTCGATCACGCCCCGCGCGGCGGCGTCGAGCGCATTCGTGGTGATCCCGGAGCGGGCGGCGGCGAGGGCCTGGCGCTGGGCGCGGAGCACGACCGCGTAGGCCGCCCGCGCCTCGTCCCCGGGCTCGCCGAGCGCCACCGTGCGGGTCATGTCTGAGGCATAGCCGCCGAGGACGCACCCGAAGTCCAGCACCACCAGCTCGCCAGACTGCAACACCCGGTCCGTGGGGCGTGCGTGCGGCAACGCCCCTTGCGGGCCGGAGGCCACGATGGGATCGAAAGCCATCTTGTCTGCACCCCGCAGCAGGTGCCGGTAGACGATTTCCGCAGCCACCTCGCGCTCCGTGACGCCGGGGCGGAGCAGGCCCACGATCTCGCCGAAGACGGCATCGGTCACGGCCTGCGCCGTTCGGATCTGCTCCACCTCGGCGGCGGTCTTGGCGGCGCGGGCGGGCGCCATCCACCTGGTGCGCGGCACGAGCGTGCACCCCGGCAGGCGCTCGGCCCAGCCGTCGCGCTCGGCGACCGTCACGCGGTCCCCCTGGATCAGCACGCGCGCGCCTTCGCCCAGCCACCCCCGCTCGGCGACGTAGCCGATCAGGTCGTAGCCAGGGGCATCCACGGAGGCGCCGCGCACCTCGTCGGCGGCCTGCTCGGCGTAGCGGCCGTCCGTGACGAGATGGGCACCGCTGGGCTGCACCACCAGCATCCCGTTCGAGCCGGTAAATCCGCACGCCCACCGCACGTCCGGCGGGTGCGTGAGGAGCGCCGCATCCACGGCATTCGTTCCGAGCAGGTGCTGAATGTCGGGGATTCGGCTCATGATCCTGCGGCTCCGCGCGACGGCGCGGGACTACGCCCGGCTGCTGTAATTCGGCGACTCCTTGGTGATGTGGACGTCGTGCGGGTGGCTCTCGCGGATGCCGGCCGCCGTCACGCGCACGAACCGCGCGCGCTCGTAGAGGGCTTCGACGCTCTCGCAACCGCAGTAGCCCATCGCCGCACGCAGGCCGCCGATCATCTGGTACACGACCTCGCTCAGATCTCCGCTGTACGGCACGCGGCCCTCGATGCCTTCGGGGACGAGCTTCTTGATGTCGTCCTCGGCATCCTGGAAATAGCGATCCTTGCTGCCGGACTGCATGGCGCCCACCGAGCCCATCCCCCGGTAGCTCTTGTATTTGCGCCCTTCGAGGATGATGGTCTCGCCGGGGCTCTCCTCGACGGCGGCGAAGAGGCCGCCGATCATCACGCTGTCGGCCCCGGCTGCGAGGGCCTTGGGGATGTCGCCGGTCTGCTTCACGCCGCCGTCCGCGATGATCGGGACGCCGTGGGCGCGGGCCGCCGCCGCGCATTCGAGCACGGCCGAGAGCTGCGGCACGCCGACGCCCGCCACGACGCGCGTCGTGCAGATCGAGCCCGGCCCGATGCCGACCTTCACGGCATCCGCGCCCGCCGCGATCAGATCCTCGGTCCCCTCTCGCGTCGCGACGTTGCCGGCCACGATGTCGAGGTCGCCGTAGCGCGCACGGACCTGCTCGACCGTACGGAGCACACCCTCGGAGTGCCCGTGCGCGGTGTCCACCACCACGAAGTCGACGCCGGCCTCGACGAGGGCCGTCACGCGGTCCAGCACGTCGGCCGTGACGCCAACGGCGGCGCCGACGCGCAGGCGACCGTGCTCGTCCTTGCACGCATTCGGGTAGCGGCGCTTCTTCTCGATGTCTTTGAACGTGATGAGCCCCTTCAGGTAGCCGTCGTCGTCCACGACGGGCAGCTTCTCGATCTTGTGTTCCTGAAGGATCTGCTCGGCGCGCTCCAGCGTGGTGCCCACGGGCGCCGTGATGAGGCCGTCGGCCGTCATCATCGAGCGGAGCGGCACCGAAGGGTCCTGCTGGAACCGCAGGTCGCGGTTGGTGACGATGCCCACGAGCCGGTCGTCCTCGTCGGTGACGGGGATGCCGCCGATGGAATAGCGGGCCATCAGCGCCCGCGCGTCGCCCACACGGTCGCTGGGGCGGAGCGTGATCGGGTCGAGGATCATGCCGCTCTCCGACCGCTTGACGCGTCGCACCTCGGCGGCCTGAGCCTCGACCGTCATGTTCTTGTGCAACACGCCGACGCCGCCCTCGCGGGCCATCGCGATCGCCATCCGAGCCTCGGTGACCGTATCCATCGCCGCCGACAGCAGCGGGATGTTGAGCGTGATCCGGCGCGTGAGCCGGGTGGTGGTCGAGACGTCACGCGGCATCACGGACGAGCGGCCGGGCACGAGGAGGACGTCGTCGTAGGTCAGCCCTTCGCCCCGGATCTTCTGGACGGCGGCGTCGAGGAGGAGTGCGTCGTGGGTCTGCATCGCGTCTGGCGGAACGTTCGTTACTTGAGCTTGACGAGCGAGCGGAGGCGGCGGACCTCGTGGTCGTGCAGGCGGCGCCACTTGCCACGCCGCACGCCGTCGGCCCGCAGGCCGGCGTATTCGAGCCGTTCGAGCTGCTCTACGTGGTGCCCGAGCACCTCGAACATGCGGCGCACCTGCCGGTTGCGCCCTTCGTGGATGGACAGCCCGACCTCGTGATGGTTCTTCGGGTCGAGGTAGGCGACACGGTCGGCCTTCGCCACCCCGTCTTCGAGGTCGACGCCGCGCCGGAGCCGGTCGATCTCGTGCGGCTTGACGGAATCGCGGGTTCGGACGACGTAGAGCTTGGCGATCTCGTAGCGCGGGTGCATGAGCCGATGCGCGAGCTCGCCGTCGTTCGTGAGGAGGAGGACGCCGACGGTGTCGCGGTCCAGGCGCCCGACGGGGTACATTCCCTGCCGCTCCTCCTCCGGGATGGCGATCAGGTCCATCACGGTCTGCCGGCCGCGGTCGTCGTCCGTCGTCGTGATGGTGTCTTTGGGCTTGTTGAGCAACACATAGACGAACTCCTGCGGGCTCACGAGGCGGCCGTTGACCTCCACCCGATCACCGGGCTGGACCCGGTACCAGTAGTCCGTCACGACCTCGCCGTTGACTTTCACGCGGCGCTGATCGATGAGGCCGTCGGCCTTGCGTCGCGAGGCGACGCCGGCGCGGGAGAGATACTTGTTGAGCCGCATGCCGTCGCTGCCGGGCTCCGTCCCCTGGGTACGGGCAGGCGCCGTGCCGGGCTTGCGAGAGCGTCCGCGGCGG
>JAWWAN010000184.1:0-7181 GCA_033721675.1 Rhodothermales bacterium
CCGGCCTGGCCCAGAGCCTGACGTGGACCGTCGTCCAGCAGTCCGTGCGCGCCTCGTTCCCGGACGTGCCCGCGCTCTCGACCGATTCGCTCGCAGCCCGGCTGGCGCGCGGCGAGACGCCGACCCTGCTGGACGTCCGTACCGCGCCCGAGTACGCCGTGAGCCACCTCCCCGGCGCCCGCCGCCTCGACCCCGACGCCCCGGACCTCGCCGCCCTCGCCGGGATCCCCCGCGATGCGCCCCTGGTGGTCTATTGCTCGGTGGGCTATCGCTCGGCGAAGATGGCGCGGCGCCTCCGCGCGGCAGGCTTCACGGACGTCGAGAACCTGGAGGGGTCGATCTTTCGGTGGGCCAACGAGGGCCGCCTCGTCGTCCGGGACGGCCTGCCGGTGCGGGAGGTACACCCATACGATGCGGTCTGGGGCCGGCTGCTCGATCCGGCCCTGCGGAGCCACACCCCGCGCTGACGCCACGGGCTAGAGCAGATGCTTGATGCGGCCGCCATCGACGGGGAAGGCGATGCCGGTGATGTAGGCCGCCCGGCGGCTGGCGAGGAAGGCCACGGCGGCGGCGAACTCTTCGGGGGTGCCGAGGCGTTTCAGCGCGTTCGCCTCGGCCCAGCCCGCCTCGATCTCCTCGCGGCTCTTGTCCGAGTGCGCCTGGATCTCTTCGGCGAAGTCGTCGAGGCGCTCGGTGAGCGTGAAGCCGGGGAGGATGGTGTTGACCGTGATGCCCTCCGGCCCCACCTCTTCGGAGAGGCTCTTGGCGAAGCCCTGCACCCCGGCGCGGGCCGTGTTGGAGAGGTACAGGTTGGGCACCGGCTGCTTGGCCGAGACGCTGGTGATCATCAGGATGCGGGCCAGCGGATCCGTCTCGCGGGCGGCGTCGCGCAGGTGCGGCAGGGCGTGGCGGCACAGGTTGATGGTGCTCATCAGGTTCAGTTCCAGCCCCTGCCGCCAGGCGTCGGCGTCGAAGTCGTCGATGAAGCCGGTGGGCGGGCCGCCGGCATTCGTGACGAGGATGTGGAGCGCGCCAAACTGCGCCACAGTCCGGCCGATGGCGCGCTGGATCTGCGCCTCGTCCGTGACGTCGCACGTCAGGGCCAGCACGTGCGAGGCGGGGACGCCCGCCTCCGCCTGGAGCGTCTCGGCGGCGGCCTCGATGCGCCCGGCATCGCGCGAGCAGATGGCCACGCGGCAGCCCTCTTCGGCCAGCAGCGTGGCCGCCGCCAGGCCAAGCCCGCTGCTGGCCCCGGCGACGAACGCCACGCGGTCGGTGAGTCCCAGTTCCATGGCTTGGGTCGTTGGATCGTGATAGGCGGGTGCGGTGCGCCGCTCGGCACAGGCCGCGCGCCCCGAAGATAGGAACGCCCCGGCGAAAAGGCACTGCGGCGGCGCCGGTCTGGCAGGCAGCCGCCTTCGTGCATTAGCAAAATATTCGCTTGAAGTCGGTGGCAGGGTGTGGGAAGTTACGATGCCGCTCACGCATCCCCCCGCCTGTATGGACCGCAACCGCCCCGCCCCCACCGTCCCGCGTACGACCGTCAAGACGCCGCTGGCGCCGGCGGCCATCGGCCCGTACAGCCAGGGCATCCTGGCCGGCGATACGCTCTACTGCTCGGGCCAGATCGCGATCGACCCGCGCACGGGGAGCATGATCACGCGCAGCGTGGAGGCCGAGACGGAACGGGTGCTGGAAAACCTCGGGGCCGTGCTGCACTGCGTGGGCATGGACTACGAGAACGTGGTGCGCTGCACGGTCTACCTGACCGATATCAACGACTACGCGCAGGTCAACGAGGTCTACTCGCGCTATTTCAACGAGGAGCCGCCGGCGCGGGTAGCCGTGCAGGTGGCCGCCCTGCCCCGGGGCGCGCGCGTAGAGATCTCGTGCGTGGCGGTGCGCTGACGGCACGGAGCCGAGAGCACGCGAGGGGGGCCGGGTCTCGCCCCCCCCTCGCGGCGCATGGCGCGCTAGACGCCTTCGACCTCTATGCGCAGCGTCACCGTCAGCGTGAACCCGTAGACGCCGCCGGGCGGCGCCGCCAGGTCGGTGAAGGTCAGCGCCGCTCCAAAGCGGTCCGCGCGCGTCTGCGCCGTGACGGCGGCCGACGTCGTGGTGAGCGACGCCTGGTTGGAGGCCGGCAGCGTGGTGGCCCGCGCGACCGTGACCGCCGACGCGCCGGACGCCGTCAGCTCGACCTCGACGCCGCTCATCAGCGAACTCAGGTCCCGCCCCACCGGCTGATCCCTCCGCAGCGCGACTTCGGTGACCGTCGCCGAGAGGATCTCACTTTTGAGAAAGCCTTCGAGCTGCCCGGTCAGGTCGATGCTGTTCGAGGACGTGACGCGGCGCGCGTCCTGGGCACCGCTCTGCTGGAAGTCGAAATCGAAGGTCACCTGCCGCGTCAGCAGGACGGTTTCGCCGTTACCCAGGTCTACGGTGTCGCACGCGGGCAACAGCAGCAGGGCGCCCAGCAGCAGGGCGGCCGTGAAGATGCGGGGTCGGGAGGACATCAGCGTGCACGTCGGTTGAAGAAGGGGGAACGCGGCGGTGTACGGAGACCGGCGCGGCGCGTTGGAGGGGCATCCTGTGAAAAAGTGGACGCTGGCCGCCGTGCGGCTTCAGACCGGGATGACGGAGTGGACCGCCACGCCTTCGGCGAGCGCGGTCCGGCCCCGCAGGAAGTTCAGCTCCAGCAGGAAGGCATACCCTACCACTTCTGCACCCGCCTGCCGTACCAGCCGGTGGCACGCCGCCGCCGTCCCTCCCGTAGCGATCACGTCGTCGTGGATGAGCACGCGGTCGCCGGCGCCGAGCGCGTCGGTGTGCATCTCGATCCGGTCCGTGCCATACTCCAGCTCGTACTCCTCGGCGAGCGTCGAGAAGGGCAGCTTGCCGTGCTTGCGCACCGGGACGAAGCCGGCGCCGAGGCGCTGCGCCAGCATCGCGCCGAGGATGAATCCGCGCGCCTCGATGCCGGCCACCTTCGTGATGCCGTCGTCGAGGAACGGCGCCGCCAGCGCCTCCACGGCCTTCCGCAACAACGCGGGGTCTGCCAGGATCGGCGTGATGTCTTTGAACTGGATGCCGGGCTTCGGAAAGTCCGGCACGGTGCGGATGGCGTGTTCGAGCGGGGAGATGGCGTGCATGGGCGCGGGGAGATCGGGTGACCGGGGCAGGCCGGGCCGGCGTCCGCGCCCGGGCTCACGGCGGGAGCGTCTCGGCGAGGCCCTTCTCATACTCCTCCTTGAAGGCCCGGACCGCCCGGAAGATAGCACTCGCCAGGTAGTCCTGCCCGGCCTCGCTCCGCAGATAGGCGGCTTCTTCCGGGTTGGTCACAAACCCGAGTTCGACGAGGATGGCGGGCATCGAGGCGCGCCAGAGCACGTAGAACCCGGCCTGCTTGACGCCCCGGTCGATGCGGCCGACGCGCTCCTCGAACTGGTTCTGGACGAGGGCAGCCAGCGCCTCGCTCTGGCGCAGGTACGCGCTCTGGGCGAGCGCCTGCACGATGAGCGCCTGCTGGTCGAGGCCCTCGTAGGCGTCGGGGTCGTTCTCGTACCGGACGACGCTGTTCTCGCGCTCCATCACCGAGCGCGCCGCGTCGGTCTTGTGGAGCCCGAGGAAGTACGTCTCGGCGCCCTGCGCGCGCCGGTTGGTGGCGGCATTCGCGTGGATCGAGATGAAGAGCTTGCCGCCGGCCCGGTTGGCGATCCGCCCTCGCTCGGCCAGCGTGACGAACCGGTCGCCGTTCCGGGTATAGACCACCTTCACGCCGAGCCGTTCTTCGAGGTACTGGCCCACCTTGAGCGCGACGGGCAGCACCACGTCCTTCTCGCGCAGCCCCCCGGCCCCGACGGCGCCGGAGTCGTGGCCGCCGTGCCCGGCGTCGATCACGATGGTGTCCAGCCGCCAGCGGGCGCGCGCGTCGTCCATCGCCGGGTCGTCCGGCGCGTCAGCCGGCGCCGGCGCCGGCTCGGTGCCCGGAGAGAGGGCGGCCCGGATCGCGGGCACGACGGGCGCGGCCTCCTCGACGGCCAGCCCGACGAGCAGGTCGGGCGAGGCGCGGTCCCGGTAGGCGCCGGCCCGCACGCGCGCGCCAGCCTCCAGCACGAAGGTGACGTAGAGGTGGGCGCCGCGCGCCTCCGTCTCTACGCGGCGCACCGGCCCGGCGGGCGGGTCCGCTCGCAGCCCCGGCGCCGGAGACGTGTTGAACAGGATCACCTCCAGGCGGCCGGGCGCCACGAAGCGCGGCTCGCTGTAGGCGCCGAGGTGGTCGGTCGTATGGAAACGAACCACGTAGCCGCCGGCATCGGGGCGCGCCGCGAACGAGATCCGCTCGACGAGCGGCTCGGCCCGCACCCCGGCGGCCAGCCCGCACAGGGCCAGCAGCACGACTACCCCTCGCATCGCTGCGCGCATCGATTCAGACTCGTGGATCATCTCAGTACCGGCGCTCCCCCGGCTAAGAATCGACCTGCGCCGGTGCCGCGTTAAGAGTCCCTAACAAAACCTCAATTCGGGCTGCGCGCGGCTGCGCCGATCCGTGGCGGCGTTCCACTGCATCGCCGTATCGCTGCGGATACGGCTGCTTCGCGCGCCTTGCCACGAACCGGCTCGCTCACGCTCACGCTTCAAAGCAGGTTTTGTTAGGGACTCTAAGCCGGGCGCGGCGGCTCCCTAAAATAACGTGCCCCTGCCGCACGGATGCAACAGGGGCACGCTGACGTGACACGTGAGGTCGGAGCCGGCAGCGCGTTGGCTACCAGTCGTATACGTCGCGCTCACCGAGAAGCTGGCGGAGGCGGCGGTCGATGATTTCTTCACGGGCCTGCTCGCGCCGGCGCTGCTCCTCTACGAGCGTGGTGGTCTGCTCGCGCAGGCGCTCGGCGTCGCGTTCGCGCAGCTCCTGCTTGCGGTCGAAGATCTGGGCCAGGTGGTCGCGCAGCTCGCGTTCGAGGCGCTCGCGCTCGGCGCCCTCCGCCTCGGTCACGGCCCGAGCCATCCGGCGGGACTCGGACTCCATGCGCGCGATCTCGGCCCGCTCCTGGGCGTTGCCGCGTAGCGCGCCCACCACCGCGGGCATCCTCATGCGCAGCACCTCGTCCATCGCGCCGAGCCCTTCGGTGAAGTCTTCGAGCATGAATGGCGCGTTCCCCTCGCGCTCGAAGAAGATGCGCGGCCACGGACTCTCGCCGTGGATGCGGACGTCCCCGTGGGGCTCGCCCCGGTGCAGGCGGACGGCGTGGCGGCGGCCGCTCCCCCAGTTTGCGGGGTCATCGAGGTCGATGTCATGTTCGTCGAGGTAGGCGCGTGCGGCGTCGCCCTGGAGCACACGCCCGTCCACGATCACGATGGACTCGCCGCCCTCGACTTCGATGATGATCTCGTCCGGCTCGCCGGCGGAGCGGACGACGATGCGGTTGCGATCCTCGGTTTCCTGGGCGAAGGCCGGGTGGGCACAGAGCAGCCCGGCCATCAGCAGGCCGAGCGTGAGAGGCAGTCGGTGTCTCATGGTCGTTCGGGGTGTCAGGTGAGGGTGCACGGCTGGGCCGGGCCGTGGAGCCCAGCCCCTCGGGGCGGTCAGTGGTCTCCGCCGATAAGGTCTTTGAGGCGCTGGCGGATGATCTGCTCGCGGTGCGCCTCGCGCTCGCCGAGGCGCTTCTGCAGGGCGTTCAGCTCGGCCTCGAGCTGTTCGATCTCGCGGCGGCGGTTGGCCTGCTTGATCTCGAACATGGCGTTGAGGCGCTCCAGCAACGCTTCGATGCGCTGCTGCCGCTCCGCCCCCTCCGCGAGCTGCTGGATCTCGGCGGCGAGGCGCTGCGACTCGGCCTCCATATACAGCTCGTCCACGAGCGACTGGTAGAGGGCGCGGTTCTGCTGCTGGACCTCGTCGAAGTAGGTGTGGACCTGCAGACGCGGGAGCATCTGCGCCGCCTCCGAGACGGTGAGGGCCTGCATCTGCATGGATTCGAGCTGCTGCCGGTAGCGCTCGCCCAGCGCCTGCTGCTGCACGAGGAGCTGCTCGGCGCGCTTGCGCATCAGGTCGGCCTCGCCGCCGAGGCTCTGGGCCTGCAGGCGCAACGCCTGGGCCTGGCGGGCGAAGGCCTCAGACTGGGGCTGGAGCAGCGAAAGCCCGCCCATCTCCAGGCGCCCGTCGCGGAAGCGGACGGTGGAGTAGGCGTTCGCCATCGCCGCGTCCGTCACCTCCTGCAGCCGCCCGTCTTCGAGGGCATAGAGCGTGCCGTCGACGTCGAGCAGCGGCACGGCGTCTCCGACGAAGCTGAACTGCGCCTCGACGCCGTCGAGGACGAGCGAGGGCGGCAGGTCGGCAGGGGGCACGCGCTGGTCGTCGATCCACACCTGCCCGTCGCGGATGACGAGGGTATGGCGTTCCTGCGCGGCGGCAGGCCCGGCCGCGAGCAGCAGCAGGCCCAGCGCGATCAGCAGCACATGAGACAATCGGTTCATCTCGGTCACACGGGTTGGTATCCGGAAGAGCAGGGGCGGCTCAGTGGCCGCCGGGCGGCTTGCGCTGGCCGGCCGGCGTGAGGGCGCGGGGCGCCGCCGCATTCTCGGCAGGCAGCCGATCCAGCGACATCACAGCGGCCTCGTCCCAGTCGAACTGCCGGGCGCGCGCCTCCAGCAGCTCGATGCGGTTGTGCAGGCGCAACACCTCGTCCGCCTCGTCCCAGGCCGGCAGATCCTCCGCCCCGGCCACTTTCGCGGCATCCATCTGGGCGAGGGCGGCGTGTTCTTCCTGCGCGGCCTCGGCCGGCGCCGCGTCTGCGGCGGCGCCCAGCGGGCGGTCGGCAGGCAGCAACGCCTCGCGCCGGGCGAGAGCCGCAGCCGGCGGGGCCGGCGCCGGCTGCGCACGGCCGGCCGCCCCGGTCACAGCGGCGGCGTCGGCCTCCGGTGCCGGCGCGGCCTCGACGGCGGGCGGAGCAGACTCGGCGGCCATCGGCGCGTCGGAGAGCGCCTCGGCCGCGTCGAACGTCAGCGGGGTGCCGCGCCACCAGAGGCCGACGGCGATGAGCAGCGCGAAGGTGGCCGCGAGCGCACCGGCCATCCGGAACCGCCGGAGCCGTACCGACGGCCGCGCCGCCCGGTCGGCCCGCGCGCCCGGCGAGCGGGTAGGCGGCGCGGCCGCAGCGGCCACGACCCGGTCGATCACGGCC
>JAWWAN010000185.1:0-7180 GCA_033721675.1 Rhodothermales bacterium
TATATTACCGCGTCCCTCCCCATGCAAAGGGGAGGACAGGAGGGGTAAACGAGGGATGGCATCGTCGCTGAACTGAGCGCAGCCGAAGTGCTCGGGACATGCCTTCGCACGGAGGAGGGCTTGATGGAGTAGGGCGCACCACGCGACCACGTCATCGAGCACAGAGGATTATAGATCGAGCGGGCGGCGCACCCGGTTCGGATCGGTCGCCGAGGGCGTAGCAGATTTTGCACGTTCCGGGTGGCCCCTATTGCGTACGTTTGCAGTCTCCGCCGCCCTCCACCCAGACGCAGATCCAGAATGATGAACGATACCCGCGCGGACCGCTTCCGCGACCTCGGGCTGCTGGTGTTACGCCTCGGCGTGGGCGCGGCCTACGTCCTCATCCACGGGCGGCCCAAGCTCTTCGCCGGGCCGGAGCGCTGGGAGCGCCTCGGCGGCGCGATGAGCACCTTCGGCATCGAGTTCTGGCCCACGTTCTGGGGCTTCGTGGCCGCCTTCGCCGAGTTCTTCGGGGGCCTCTGCGTGGTCCTCGGCCTGTTCTTCCGCCCGGCCTGCCTCCTGCTCTTCCTCACCATGTTCGTGGCCACCAGCCGCCACCTCGCCGGCGGCGACGGCTGGGGCGGCTCCGCGCACTCACTCAAGATGCTGTTCGTCTTCGCCGGGCTCACCGGCATCGGGCCGGGCCGCTACAGCCTGGACGCCCTCTGGAAGCGCCGGCGCGGGCCGCTCGGCTGACGCCGCCCTCACCGCCCGTAGAGCTGGACGACGGCCCGCTTGCCGCGCGCCCGCCGCGTGTTGTAGAAGAAGACCACCTTCTCGATCACCCGGTCGTTGCCGCGCAGGTCGATGGCGCGCGTCTCGCCGCCGGCGGGCACTTGGCGGCGCAGCGAGACGTCCTCCACCCCGCCGTTGGCATAGTGCACCTTCACGTCGCGGAACGTGACGGCGCGCTGCCGCACGACGAGCTTGATCTGCCGGAAGTCGCCGTCGCGGGCGCCCACGCGGATCTCGTCGCGGTCCACGGCATGGTTGACGGTGCGCTCGCCCAGCCGCGTCCACCCGCCCGGCAGCGTCGCCGAAGACGCGCACCCGAAGGCGAAGAGGCAGAGCAGCAGCGGCCAGTAGCGAAGGGCGGAAAGCATGGGTCTACGGGGTCTGTTGTCGAGGAGCAGCGCGCGCCGGCTCAGAGAGGCGCGCCGCAGGGGTGCCTACACGATACGTTCACTCGCGCACGACTTCCACGTCGAAGTGCTGCGTATCGAGGATCTTGCTGCCCAGGGCGAGCTTCACGGTGAAGGACCAGATGCCGTAGGCGTGGGCGTCGCCGGATTCGGCCTTCGGGATCTCGAAATCGAACGAGACATCGTCTTCGTCGCCCGGCACGAGGTCGAACGGGCCGGCCATCTCGTCGGCCCATTCGTTCCATTCCGATTCGCGGGGCGGCTCGGCCTCGACCGCGATCTCCCAGTCGCCGCGCTCCAGCGTGCCGTTGCCGGTGTTGACCACGTGGAGCTTGATCGTGCCGTCCTCGCCGGCCTCCATCTTATCCGGGACGGAGACGAGGTCGAAGTAGGCGACGAGGGTGGGGTCGTCGATGGTGAAGTCGTAGTAGGCGGGGTTGCCGCGCGCCTTGAAGCGCTGCCCGCCCTGGAGCAGCTCCAGGCGCAGCCGCCACCGCCCGTCGGCCTCGGGCACCTCCTCGATTTCGCGGTCTACGGTGAGCACCTGGCCGGGAGCGAGGCCGTTGCCCTTGGGGTCGAGCGTCTCGGTGAACTCGAAGACGGCCTCCTCGCTGCTGCTGGCGCCGGGGCTGGAGACGACGGTGGCGCGCAGCGCCCACGCACCGCCCTCGGGGATGGTGTTGCCGCCCGTGTTCTTGAAGCCGAACGTCACGCCCGTCTTGCTCCGGGGGAGGAGCGTATTCTTGCGCGGCACGACGCCGGCCACCGTGTAGCTGGCCGAGACGTTGACGCGGCTCGTGAACGTCTCGATGGATTTACCCTCGCGCCCGCACAGCAGCGCCCCGAAGAGGTTGTAGCGGCGCGTGTCGATGGGCGTCCGGAAGTCGAACTTGAACTGGTGCGTGGCGTTGGGCTTGACGTCGCGGTCGAGCGCGATCTCCCACTGGAAGTCGTCGTCGAGGTTGCTGCGGCGCGTGCCGTAGCCGAAGACGAGGCGGAGGTTGTCTTTGCGCGTCCACGTCGTCTCGCCCGTGTTCTTGACGGAGATCGTGGTGTTGCGGTACGTGGTCTCGGCGTCGCTGCTGCTCTTGATCGAGGACCGCTGGAAGTCGGCCTCGATGGCGTCGCAGTGCTGGGCCGTGGCGGCCGCCGGGCTGCCGAGGGCGAGCAGGGCCGCGAGCAGACCCGCCGCGTAGAAGAGTCGGTTGGGCATGGCGCTAATCGGTTTCCACGAGTACGTCGACGACGGCGGTGTCTATCGTCTTGCGGTTGGCCTTGAAGTCGAACTTCACCTCCCAGTCGCCCACGCCCTCCGGCACCGTGATCCGCTCCGTGAAGGTATGGGTCGTGCCGGGCAGGACGTCTTTGCGCAGGGGGATGGTGACGGCGAAGTCCTTGCGCTGCACCTTGTAGCCCCGGGGCGCCTCCTCCACGCTCACCACCAGCTCGCAGCGGTTGCGGAACAGGGTTTCCGTGCCCGTATTCTCGACCGTCACCTCGATCTTGATGGGGCGGCCGGCCTCCAGCTTCGGCCGCGACGTCTTGCCGTCCATCCGGATCCGGTCGATCTCTGCATAGACCTCCCCGCGGATCATGAAGGTCGTCTCGGTCTCGTTGTCGATCAGGTCGCCCTCGTGCCAGAGCTCCCACCGGACCGTCCACTCGCCGGCGGCCTCGGGGGTGGTGAAGGGGAGCGCGAAGGTGTGCGTCCGGCCCGGAGCCAGGTCTTTGTCCAGCGTCTCGTCGCAGGCGAAGTCGCGGGCGTCCAGGCGGTGGTGCTTGGGATGCTTCTCGACCGTGCACTTCAGCGTCCAGGTGCCGGCCTCCAGCGTCACCTTGCCCATGTTTTTCACGAGGACGCGCACGGGAGACATGCGCTTTCCGACCTCGGCCTCGTCCCGGGCCGTCACCCGCTCGATGCCGGCCATGGGCGGGCCGAGGCGTTCCAGGGCGCGCTCGTAGTCCTGCCGGGTGTCGCTCACCACGTCCTGGACGTGCCGGACGAGGCCGTCGACGCCGGCCCTGGCGAAGCTGTAGCGGTCGAGCGCGGTGCCCTCGTAGAGCGGCTTGGCGGCCTTCAGGTAGGCCGCGTGGACGCGCTCGAAGGTCTGGAGCGCCGCCCGCAGATTCCGCTCCCACGTCTGCTCGTGCTTCACGAAGACGCCCTGCTGGTCGGGGTCGATGTCTTTGTTCTCCAGCGTCTTGAGGCGGGCGGAATAGTCGTCTCGCTTGATCGTCGCGGCCAGCCCCTCGACGTCCTGCCGCGCGCGCAGCAGTTCCCGCTGGAGGGCCATCGCCATCACGGACAGCTCCTTGTCGTACTGCTCCATGATCTCGTCCGGCGCCCCGTCCGGCATGGTGACGGTGGGCACGCCGGCGGCGTCCGCGAGCAGCAGCAGCGTTTTTTCGAGGGTGGTCGCCAGGGCGTCCGCCGTCTCGCGCATCGACTCCAGCTCGTTGGTATACTGCGTCTCGATGGCGCCGGTGAGGTCCACGATCTGGTCGTGCAAGACGATGAGCTGCGGCCCGATCTCGCGGATGTTCTCCCAGGTGCGGCGCTCGCTGTCGATCCAGTCCAGCACGGCGTCGGGCAGGGCGTCGCCGCCGCCGGCCTGCTGGTGCGCGGCCTCGGCCACGTACTCCGCCGCCAGCAGCTCGTCCATCACCTTGCCGGTGGCGCTCACCCAGCGCGACTCGGTCCCGTTGTTGACCTTCCCCTCGGTCCACTGGTCCATCTGGCGCAGCGTGCTGG
The DNA here is from genome assembly GCA_033721675.1 of Rhodothermales bacterium. Classification (GTDB taxonomy): domain Bacteria; phylum Bacteroidota; class Rhodothermia; order Rhodothermales; family JAWWAN01; genus JAWWAN01. Next base: position 3,937 of record JAWWAN010000185.1, read on the forward strand.
CGCTCAGGGCGAAGTACGTCTTGAAATTCTTCTTGATCGCGTCGTGGCCCCGGGGGAATTTGGCTTCCTCGGCGGGGGCCCAGCCGCCGGTCAGCAGGACCAGCAGCAGGGCGGGCAGCGGGAGGAGGCGTGCAAGAATCGACGGCATGGCTCTGCAAGAATGAAGGTGAGACGGTCGGCTCAGTCGGCCCAGCAGGCATCGGCCTGGACGCCGTAGCCGGCGGCTCCGCCCTCGGCGAAGGGGAGGCTTCCCGGCTCGACCTCCATCGCGGTGCCGTAGCCCTCGATGTAGTGGTCCGCGTAGGGGTCCTCGTCGTCGATCTCCACGTAGAGCATCTGGTCCACGGAGAAGCCGGGGTCCATGGCCACGTTCGCGTCGGTGGCGTAGCCGAAGTCGTCCTCGATGGTCTCGACGTCGAGCACGAGGTAGCGCGGGTTGGGGCCGAACTTGCCCACGAAGACGCCGTCGCCGTCGCTCTCCACGCCGAAGAGCGTGGCGTTCTGGAAGAAGAGGTTGCCGCGCAGGGTCAGCTTCGGCATCCGGTCCTCGGGCCAGTCGTGCTGGAAGGCGCCGCCGACGTTGTAGGCGAAGACGTTGCCCTCGGCGATGACGTGCTGCACGCCGCCGCTGTGGTAGAGCCCCACGGCGCCCACGTTGCTCGACGTCGGGTCCGGGTTGTAGGGCCAGTTGGAGACGAACGTGTTGTTGCGCAGCGTGATGGACTGCACCACGGCCCGCCCGATGGGCACGCCGCTCAGCTCCTGGATCGGGATGACGTTGCCGAGGAAGAAGTTGTTGACGATCTCGACCGTCGCGCCGCCGGTAGCGGCGGAGATGTAGGGGTCGAAGACCACCTGCGGGGCATTCGCGAAGACGTTGTCCGCGATGACGAGGCGGTCCGTCTTGAGCTGGCCGAACGAGATCAGGCGCCACGTGCTCGTGCCGCTCTTGAGCAGGTTCATGTCGCCGTCGTAGCTGTTGGACGGCTTGGCGTCCATCACGAGGCCGCTGATGACGAGCGCCTTGAGCTGGGACCGCTGCCCGATGCTGAGGAAGGCGCCGCCGCGCCCGTAGCGCGTGACGAGGCGCGTGAGGTGCTCGAAGGGGCGGCGCTCGGAGAAGTCGTCGTTCCACCCGCCGAGGATGTGGAGCGTGCCCTCGGGGCTGTTGACGGAGGGCAGCGCCCAGACGCCCGCGCCGGCCTTGCCGTCGTACTCGCCCCCGGCGATGAGAATCCGGACGCTGCCGCCGCGCGCCAGCAGCTTCGCCGCGCCGTCGAGCGCGCGGTGCAGCGTCCGCTCGGCGAAGACGCTTTTGTTGTCCGCCTGCCCCTCGGCCACGGCGTAGGCCGGGCTGCCCTTGGGGGCGACGTAGATCGTGTGGTCGGCGGCGCGGGCCGGGAGGGCCGCCAGCAGCAGCGCAGCGGCGAGCAGGATCGGGCGGAAGGACGGGGTCTTCATAACCATCGGGGATTTCAGGGAAGGAACGGAAGGAGTCAGCGCTGGCCGTAGAGCACCACCTTGGCCCGCCGGCCGCGATGCGGGGCCGTGTTGTACCAGAACACCACCTTCTGGATGAACCGGTCGTCGCCCTTCAGGTCGATGACGCGCGTCTCGCCGCCGCCGCCGATCTCGCGGCGGAGCGCGACGTCCTGCACGCCGCCGTTGCGGTAGTGCACCTTGACGTCGCGGAACGTGACGGCGCGCCGCTTGACGACGAGCTTGATGGAGCGGAAGTCGCCCTCGCGCACGCCGACCTTGATCTCGTCGCGGTCGAGGGCGTGGTCGACGGTGCGCTCGCCCAGCTTCTTCCATGTGGCGAGGGCGGGCGCGGCCGGCGGCGCGGCCGCCATCCCGGCGAGGACGAAGACGGCGAGGAGCAGCGAGAGAAAGCGCATCGGTCTGGAGGATAGCCGTGGAAGGAAGCGTTTTGTCTCAATACGCCCCGAACGGCCGCAGACCGGATCACGGCGGCGCGAACTTTCTCGACCGGCGCGCCGGCGTCCTCGCATGGCGGCCTTGCTTCGCGGGCCCGATTTTTTTTCCTTGAAGAATCGATGGGCCGCTTCACGGGGGCGGGGCGGCCCGCCTCCCGGCCCCGCGCCCCCTTCCTTGCTCCCGATCCTCTGCCCGATGGCCGTATCCACGAGCTACCAGCGCTTCGTCCTCGACCAGCTCGAACGGGCGTTCTCCGTCGTGGCCAAGCCCATGTTCGGCGGCGTCGGGCTCTACGCGGAGGGCTACTTCTTTGCCCTCATCGCCGACGACCGGCTCTACTTCAAGGTGGATGACACGAACCGGCCGGACTTCGAAGCCGCCGCGATGGAGCCGTTCCGGCCCTACGGAGATGAGCGGGCCATGCGGTATTACGAGGTCCCGATCGCGGTCCTCGAAGACGCCGACGCCCTGCAGGGCTGGGCGGAGAACGCCGTCGCCGTGGCGCGGCGTGCCAAGCAGCGGAAGCGGCGCGCGTAGCCGTCCGGCGCCCACGCTCACCATACACTCGCTCCACCACACCCATGGCCGAAGTCATCGCCTCCACCGACATCGCGGCCCCTCCGGCCGCCATCTGGGCGCTCCTGTGCGACCCGCAGTGCTACCCCGAACTGGCCGACCCGACGGACCGCATGCTCTCCGTCCCGGACGAGGAGATGGGCGCCGGGTACGTCTACCGCGAGTACGGCGGGGTGCCGCCCTTCAAGGGCGAGAGCACCTGGCGCGTCACCGTCTTCGAGCCGATGCGGCGGCAGGTGCACGTGGGGGATGACGGCGCGATGACGATGGATCTCCACATCGAGCTGGAGCCCACCGCGACGGGCACCCGCCTGACCCAGCGGCTGGCGATGACGCCGCGCTGGTACCTGGCGCCGGTCAACCTCCTACTCTGGCCCCTGCTGATGCGGAAGCGGGCGCAGGAAGCGATGGACAAGACGGTGGTGAACGTCAAGCGGATGGCAGAAGCGGCCTCTGCGCAGGCCGCCGGCGCCGCATAGCCGGGCCGCGCGGCGTCACCGCACCACCGTGAGCGGGCGCGCGGCCGTGAACGTCGCGCCCTCGGCCCGGATCAGGTAGAGCCCTGAGGGCAGCCCCGAGGCGTCGAGCGCCAGCGCCCGCGCCGCTGCTCGAAGCGGGCTGGCCGATCTTCGATGCGTGGGCCTTCGCCACCGACGACGACCGCCAGAAAGTCCGCGCCGCCCGCGCCGCCACGAACACGGCGCTGCGCACGCAGGGCGCCCAGGCGGCA
>JAWWAN010000186.1:0-7177 GCA_033721675.1 Rhodothermales bacterium
CCCTCCCGCTGCTCGTCCTCCGCCGCCCTCCGGAGGCCCGCCGCCACGAGGTCGTATTCTCGGCCGAGGGGTACGACGTCCGGGGCGTTCCCGGCCGAGTGACGGCGCGCGCCGGCATGGTCCTCGCCGACGGCGAGGACCGCAACCCGCCGTACCTCGCGCTGCTTCGCCTCAGTTCCGGGGAGCGACCCACCGACGCCTTCGTGCCCGGCGCCGACAACCGGGTCACGGCCCGCGCGTTCGACGTCGCCGGCGACGAGACGCTCGGGCCGGTCGCTTCGGCGGCATTCTACTACCGGCGCTGGGGCGGCGAGGAGTGGACGCCGCTCCCCACCACGCGGCAGGACGCGCGCGCGGAGGCGCGCTGGCCCGGCGGGCTGGCCCCCGGCTTCTACGACCTGCGGCTGCGCCTCGAAGACTCCGCTGGCAACGCACTCGACCTGACCGCCGAGCCTGCGCTGCGCTTCGGGACGGCGGAGGGCAACACCCCGCCAGCTCCTTTCGCCCTCCGCGCGCCCGGAGACGGCGCTGCCCTCGACCCCGGCGTTCAGACGACGTTCGCGTGGGACGCGGCGGTGGATCCCGACGGCGACCCGCTGACCTACCGCCTGCGGCTCTCCGGCCCGGGCCTCGATACCACCTTCGCCGCCGGCACCGCGACCACGCACACCGTAGACCTCGCCGGGCGGGTCGATGCCGGGCATAGCTACGCGTGGCACGTGGAAGCATCCGATGGATTTTCGGTCACACCCTCCGCGCAGACCTTCACCGTCCAGATTCCCATCAGCACGCGGGATGAAGAGGCGGCCGTCCTGCCGGAGGCCCCCGTGCTGGAGGCGGCCTACCCCTCGCCCACGGCCGGCCGTACGACCATCGCCTTCGTCCTGCCCGCCTCGGAGCGGGTGCGCCTGGAAGTGTTCGACGTGCTGGGCCGCCGCCGGGCCGTGCTGGCGGAGGGCCCCTTCGCCGCGGGCCGCCACACAGCGACGTGGGACGCCGGAACCTCGCCCACCGGCCTGTATTTCTACCGCCTCACCGCCGGCGCGGCAGTGCGCACGCGCAGTCTGTTGCGGGTGCGATAGACCACACCGGCCTCTGTGATGTTCTACTCATCCACCCGTAGTATCCCCTGATGCAGGTCACCATCACCCACCTCGATTACGGCGACCTCGAAGGCGGGCTCGTCCGCATGATGGAGCGCTTCAAGGAAGAAGGCACGCTCACCGGCGACCCCGAGGCCGACGACTACCTGCGGCGCGACGCGACTGCCGCCCTCCTCGGGCTCCTCTACGACCAGCGCGTGCGCGCCGAGTACGCCTTCACCGGCCCACACCGCCTCCGCGAGCGCCTCGGCCACCTGGACCCCCGGCGCATCGCCGCGATGGACGCCGACGCCCTGCGGGAGGCCTTCGCCGAGAAGCCCGCCGTCCATCGCTTCACGAACAAGATGGCCGAGACGACGCATCGGGTCTGCCAGGTGCTGGCCGACGAGTACGGCGGCGACGCGGCCAACCTCTGGAACGATGGTGCCGACAGCGCGACCGTGGCCCGCCGCGTGCGCCGGCTGCCCGGCTTCGGCGCACAAAAGGCCGCCAAGATGCGCTACGTCCTCCACTACTTCGGCCACCGCGACTTCTCGGGCGAATAGTCTCCCTCGGGTCTGGGGGGCGCCCTGCTGCCGGGCAGGCGTCAGGCTTCGGTCTCGGAGACACGGCCGCCGAAGTCGCGCCGGAGCGACTCGGCGTCCCAGCCGGCATCCCGCTCCAGCCCGGTGTCTTCGAGGTCGGCCAGGAGGAGGCGTTCGAGATCCTCGATGCGCTGGCGGGCTGCGTTGAGGTAGCGCGTGCGGTCCTGCCTGCGCTCGGCGGTGAGCGCCCGCAGCGACTCCTCGTCGTGCTGGAGAAATTTCTGGGCGGCGCGGTGGCTCTGGTAGGCCCGGAAGCCGAGGAGGCCGAGGGCGTCGGTGCCCATGCGGAGCGACGCATCCAGGGCCTGGCGGTAGACGTGCGTGACGCCGGCTTCGAGGAGGTCGTGCGCGTCGTTCCAGTCGAAGGCGCGGGCGAGGATCGTCAGATGGGGGAAGTGTTTCCTGGCGGTATGGACGAGGCGCAGCGTCCGCTCCGGGGTGTCGAGCGCGAGGACCAGGAGCTTGGCGTGCTCGGCGCCGGCGGCGTGCAGCAGGTCGTGCCGCGCGGCATCGCCGTAATAGACCTTGAGCCCGAGCCGCCGGAGCAGCTCGACGCGGTCCGAGTCCGCATCGAGCACCGTCGTCTGGATGCCGTTGGCCTTGAGCAGGCGCCCCACGGTGGATCCGAAGCTGCCGAAGCCGGCGATGAGCACGGGGCTTTGCTCCTCGATGGTGTCGGGCTCGCGCTCGCCGGCCCGCGTGGTGCCGATGCGTGGCTGCACCACGCGCTCGTAGAACACCATCAGCAGCGGAGAGAGCGCCATCGAGAGCGCCACGGCCGCGACGAGCGGGCTCGTGACGGACGCCGCCAGCACGCCTTCCTGACCCGCGAACGAGAACAGCACGAAGGCGAACTCGCCGACCTGCGGCAGCGCGAAGGCCAGCAGCAGCCCCTGGTCCAGCCCGAACCGGAAGGCGCGGGAGAGCCCGAAGAGCACCCCGAACTTGAGCGCCACGATGCCCAGCACGAGCCCCGCGATGAGCAACGGCGCCGCGAGGACGAGCGCGAAGTCGATGCTCGCACCGACGGCGATGAAGAAGAGCCCGAGCAGCAGCCCCTTGAACGGCTCGACGTCGCTCTCCAGTTCGTGCCGGTACTCGCTGTTGGCGAGCACGACGCCGGCCAGGAAGGTGCCGAGCGCGGGGCTGAGGCCGACCTGCGTCATCAGCAGCGCGATCCCGATGACCAGCAGGAGCGCCGCTGCGGTGAAGATCTCCCGCATCCGGGTGCGCGCGATCGCGCGGAAGACGGGGCGCAGCGCGTAGCGCCCGGCGAGGACGATCACCGCCACCGCCCCGAGCACGGCCAGCGTCTGCGCCCAGCCCGGCAGGCCGCCGATCCACGTCGCTGTGGCGTGCCCGTCTTCTGCGGCATGCGCTGCGCCCTCGGCGGTAGCCAGCAGCGGGAAGAGCGCCAGCATCGGGATCACGGCGATGTCTTGAAAGAGGAGCACCGAGAAGGCCCCCTGCCCTCCGCCGGTCTTCATCAACCCCTTCTCGTTGAGGGTCTGGAGGGCGATGGCGGTAGACGAGAGCGCGAGCGTCATGCCGACGGCGAGCGCCGCCTGCCAGGCCAGCCCGACGGCCAGCGCGATGGCGGCCACCACCAGGGCCGTCACCACCACCTGCAATCCGCCCAGCCCGAGGATGGACGTCCGCAGCCGCCACAGCAGGCTCGGCTCCAGCTCCAGCCCGATGACGAAGAGCATCATCACCACGCCAAACTCGGCGAAGTGCATCAGGTCTTCGCCCTCCTCGCCCAGCAACTCCAGGCCGAACGGCCCGATGAGGACGCCGGCGAGCAGGTATCCGAGCACCGAGCCCAGCCCGAGCCGCTTCGCCACCGGCACCGCCACGACGGCGGCGGTCAGGTAGACGAACGCCTGGAAGAGAAAGCTTTCGCCGCTCATGGCTGCACCTCCGTCTCCATCAGCGGCGCGAGGGCCTCGTTGAGCGTCTCGAAGGCCTGCACGCCCTCCAGGTCGATCCGGTCGTCGTGCAGGAGGGCGAGCGTCTGGCGGTAGTGCCGGCCCTCGCGCTCGATGTCGGCCGTGGTCATGCGGTGGGTGCCGTGGATGACGTAGGGAGGCAGGTAGTCCATGCCACAGAGGCGCGCGGTCTGTTCGATGGGGGCGAGAAACTGGCGGATGGTGAAGCGGTTGTGGCCGTCGGCGCGGTAGGCTTCTGCGCGTCCTCCCGTGGTGATGAGACTCAGCATCCGCTTGCCCTCCAGAGCGCGCCCGCCGGTGCCATAGGCCCACCCGTGCTCCAGCACGAGGTCTTCCCACTGCTTGACGAGCGGCGGCGTGCTGTACCAGAAGAAGGGATGCTGGAGGACGATCAGGTCGTGCTCGGCCAGCAGCGCCTGCTCCCGGGGGACGTCCACGGCGAAGGCCGGGTACGCCTCGTAGAGATCGTGCAGGGTGAGCCCGGGCCGGTCTGGCAGGTGACGGAGGAGCCGCCGGTGGACGCGCGACTTCTCGAGGGCAGGGTGGGCGAACAGGATCAGGGTACGAGCCATGGGGCGCGCGCGGATACCGGGCAGGATGTTCTTCGAATATAGTGAGAGCCGAAGGACGAAGCCCCCGCCATATGGGTAGGCCGCCTCCCCTGAACCCTCCACCCGCCACGGCGTACGTGGGGTTCACCCGCCTACCCACCCGCCCCGCTCCCATGACCCTCCCCGGCATCCATCACGTGACGGCCATCGCCGGGCCACCCCAACGGCTCGTCGATTTCTACACCGGCGTGCTCGGGCTGCGCCTGGTCAAGAAGACCGTCAACTTCGACGACCCCGGCACCTACCACCTCTACTTCGGCGACGACCAGGGCCGCCCCGGATCCATCCTGACGTTCTTCCCCTGGGCCAACGCCGCGCCGGGGCACACGGGCAGCGGCATGGCCGGCGCCACCGCCTTCGCCGTTCCCCCGGGCACGCTCGACGCATGGACACACCGCCTGGCCGCTGCCGGCCACGACGTAGACGCGCCGTTCATGCGGATGGACGAACGGGTATTGGCCCTCCGCGACCCGGACGGTCTGCCCCTCGAACTGATCGAGGCCGAGAGCGTGCGTGGCGCGGACGGCCACGCGCTCCATGGCTTCCACGGCACGACGCTCCACCTGGCCGCGCCCGAGCACACCGCGCGCCTGCTCACCGACGTCTTCGGCTACGCCCCCGATGGCGAGGAGGACGGACGCCTCCGCTTCCGAGCAGCCGGCGGCGATCGCGCGGCCCTCGTCGATCTGGTCCCTGCCGAGGCGCGCGGGCGGGCCGGCGCCGGCACGGTGCACCACGTCGCCTTCCGTGCGCGGGACGATGCGGAGCAGCTCGCCTGGCAGGAGGCCGTCCGCAGCACCGGCCTCTTCGTCACCGACGTGAAGGACCGCAACTACTTCCGCTCCATCTATTTCCGCGAGCCCGGCGGCGTCCTCTTCGAGATCGCGACCGACCCGCCGGGCTTCACGGCGGATGAAGACCTCGGCGCCCTGGGCACGTCGCTGAAGCTCCCCGCATGGCTGGAGCCGCGCCGCGCCCAGATCGAGGCGCAGCTTCCTCCGCTCCACGTGCCCACCGCCAGCCGCCCGGCCCCATGAACGGACCCCATCAGGGGCAGCCCGTCGCCCGCGCCGGCGCCGCCCTCTCCGTGGCCGCCGCCGCCGTGGTGCTGGTGCACGGGCGCGGCGCCACTGCCCAGAGCATCCTCGAGCTGGCCTCCGCCTTCGAGCGGTCGGACCTCGCCTACCTCGCCCCGCAGGCGCGCGGGCGTACCTGGTATCTCTACAGCTTCCTCGCCCCCCTCGCGCAAAACGAACCGGGACTGAGCTCCGGGCTGCACGCGCTCGGCGCCGTGCTCACCGAGATCGAAGACGCCGGCATCCCGGCGGAGCGCGTGGTGCTGCTCGGGTTCTCGCAAGGGGCCTGCCTCGCGCTCGAATACGCGGCACGCCACGCACGGCGCTACGGGGGCGTGGTGGGCCTCAGCGGAGGGCTCCTCGGCTCCGGCGAGCGCGAAGGCATCCCCCCGCCCGACGACAAGACGTTCGCGTACGACGGCGACCTCGCCGGCACCCCGGTCTTCCTCGGATGCAGCGACGTGGATCCGCACATTCCCGCCGAGCGGGTCCGCACCTCCGCCGACGTGCTGGATGCGCTGGGGGGGGCGGTGACGACGCGGATCTACGAAGGCATGGGGCACACCATCAACGAAGACGAGATGCTGTTCACGCGCACCCTGCTGGATGCCCTCCCATGAACCGGGGCGCTGCCCCATCCAGCCCCCCGGCCGGCCACCGTGCACGAGTGGGTGGACGCATGGGGCTCTGACGATGACCTGACCGCCGGATGACCCTCACCCGCATCTACGCCACCGAAGACGGCACCTCGCACTTCGAGGAGGTGACGGTCGAGCTGCACGACGCCGGACCGATCGGCCGCCTTTCCGATCGGTTCGACGCACACCACGTGCGCTTCCGCGAGAACGACCCGGATTACGACTACGACTGGCACTGTGCCCCGGAACGCCAGCTCATCCTCCTGCTCGACGGCCAGATCGAGATCGAGGTCTCGGACGGCACCGTGCGCCGCTTCGGAGGCGGCGACGTGCTGCTGGTGGAAGACACGGCAGGGCGCGGCCACCGCACCCGCACCATCGACGGCCGTGCCCGCCGCTCCGTCTTCATCCCCCTCCCGCCTGAGACGCTTTCCCGCTGACGGGTCGCTCCGAAATCGCGTATCTTGAAAGGAACCGATGCGTTCCACGACGAGATGGGAGCGATGCACAGGCTACGCGGATGGACCCTGACCGGTGCGGTGGTGGCCGGGCTGACCGCCTGGGCGGCGCTCGTCTTCGGCGTGCTCGGGTGGAACGAGCCGGCGCTGCGCCTCGTCGTCCGCGGCACTGCGCGGACGGCCGTCGTCCTGTTCATGCTGGCGTTCGGCGCGTCCGCCCTGCGGACGCTCTGGCCATCGGCCCCGGCGCGGTGGCTCCGCACGAACCGCCGGTACCTCGGCGTCGGGTTTGCCGCGACGCACTACCTGCACCTGGGCGGCCTCGCCGCGCTCGCCATCGCCTTCCCGGATCCCTTCGTTCAGGAGCTGGATGTGACGATCGCCGGTGGAGCCCTCGCCTATGCCTTCATCGGCGCGATGGCGATCACCTCCTTCGACCGGACGGCGGCGTGGCTGGGGCCGAAGCGGTGGCGGCTGCTCCACACGGTGGGCGGCTATTACGTCTGGTTCGCCTTCGCGCAGGCGTACCTCACGCGAGCCGCCGTGGACGTGTATTTCGTTCCCTTCGCGCTGGCCCTCGTCGGCGTCCTCGGGGTGCGGATCGCCGCCCGGCGCCGCCGTGCAGCTCCCCTCGCCGCGCCGCCAGCCTGACCCGGCCGTTTCATCGCCGCCCGAAAGCCCGTACCTTGGGGCGCTCTTCCGACCCACCGATCCGTGACGTACCCATGAGCCGAGAGCGGTCCCGCCCGCCCCGCCCC
>JAWWAN010000187.1:0-7091 GCA_033721675.1 Rhodothermales bacterium
CGGCCTCGCCCCCGAAGACGTGGACTACCTCAACATGCACGGCACCTCGACCCCCCTGGGCGACGTCGCCGAGACGAAGGCCGTCAAGCGCGTCTTCGGGGAGCACGCCTACCGCATGAACCTGTCGTCCACGAAGAGCATGACCGGGCATCTGCTCGGCGCCGCCGGCGCGGTGGAGGCCATCGCCTCGATCCTCGCCGTGGCCAGAGACCGCATCCCGCCGACGATCAACTTCGAGCACCCGGACCCGGACTGCGACCTCAACTACACCTTCAACGAGCCCGAGAGCCGGACCGTGAACGTCGCGATCTCGAACGCTTTCGGCTTCGGCGGCCACAACACGTCGGTGGCCTTCGGCAAGTACACGGAGTAGGCCTCACGGCGGCGGCGGCCCCGCCTTCCGCATCGTCGACCAAGATCCGGTCTCTCGGCAGAGGGGCCGGATTTTTTCGTTCGCCGCGTTTCGTATCTTGCGCGGCAACCCGGTGTGCCGCCCCCCATTCCATTCGGCTGCGGCGGCCCTGCCCTTCTCCCTCGTCTTTATCGATCCGGTCTCCCCATGCGCCACGCGATACGATTGGGTGTTCTGGCTTTCTTCCTGGCGGCCCTGCCCGCCTCCGCGCAGATCGTGGTCACGACCACCGCCGACAACCTCGACGCCGAGGACGGCGAGTGCACGCTGCGCGAGGCCATCATCAACGCCAACCTCGACGCCGACCTCACCGACGGCGACTGTGCTGCCGGCAACGGCGCCGACGTCATCACCCTCCCGGCCGGCACGTATACCCTCACGTTCGGCTCGGCCTTCGAGGACGATGCCCTCGGCGGCGACCTCGACGTGCACGACGACCTCACGATCAACGGGGCCGGCGAGGCCACGACGATCATCGACGGCGACGACAACGACCGCGTCCTGCACGTCACCCTGCCCCAGACCCAGCCCGGCAAGCGCCTCGCCGCCGCGCTGACGCTCAACGACCTCACGATCCGCAACGGACGTGTGCCCTCGAACGAGGAGGACGCCGGCCAGACCGGCCCGTTCAGCCGGGACGGCGGCGGCCTGCTCAACGAGGGCGGCACCCTCACGCTGAACAACGTCACCCTCACGGAGAACCGGGCCGGGGACGACTTCTTCTTCGGCGGCAACGGCGGCGGCCTCGCCAACATGCCCGGCGAAGACGGCCTCCCCGGCCCGGCCACGCTCACCAACGTCACCCTCACCAACAACACCAGCGGGGACGGCTTCATCGCCAGCGGCGGCTTCGGCGGCGGGCTCTTCAATGCCTGCGGCGTGATGACCCTCACCGGCGCGACGATCACCGGCAACATGACCGGCTACGGCGGCAGCGGCGGTAACGGCGGCGGCGGCGCCAACCTCGGCGGGGACGTCACCATCACCGGCTCGGTCATCAACGAGAACGCCACCGCCAGCGGCGGCGGCAGCGGCGACAGCTTCGGCGGCTTCGGCGGCGGCTTCAGCAACGGCGGCGGCTTCTGCGGCGTCATCCAGAAGAATGCCCCCCCGGACCCCGGCACGCTGACCATCGAAGACAGCGAGGTGCGAGACAACCAGACCGGCGACGGCGCCGCGACCGGCGGCTTCGGCGGCGGCCTGTACAACGGCGACGGCCCGCCCAATAACCAGCCGCTCGGGCAGGCCGCGAAGTCCTACCGCGTCTTCACCACCGGCGCAGCCCGGAACCCCGGCACGCTCACCGTCACCGATACCGAGATCACCGGCAACGAGACGGGCGACCTCGAGACGGAGGATCCCGAGAAGCGCATCCCCGGACGCTTCGGCGGCGGCGGCGGCGGCCTCGCCAACGACGGCGGGACGGCCATCCTCACCCGCGTACTCGTCCAGGACAACGAGACCGGAGACGGCGGCGCGTTCTTCCAGGAGATCGGCGGGCCCGGCGGCGGCATCTTCTCGGGCGCCGTGTGTGCGTTCTTCTGCGACGAAGAAGAAGCCAACGCCCAGGCCCCGGCCGCCTCGCTGGAGATCTACAACACCCTCGTCGACGACAACCGGACGGGCGGCGGCAGCATCGGCGGGCCGGGCGGCGGCCTCTTCCAGGGCAGCGTGGAACCCGGCTTCTTCAACAAGCAACCCGCCAGCCGCCCCCCGCACTTCGGCTTCGTCACCGGCACCACGTTCAGCAACAACCGCGCGGGCGACGGCGACGGCATCGGCGGGCCCGGCGGCGGCATCGCCCACAGCGAGGGCGACCTCCTCCTCACCAACACCACCGTCAGCGGCAACCGCGCCGGCGACGGCGGCTTCCTCGCCGGCAGCGGCGGCGGCATCATCACAGGCTCCGAAGAAGGCGGCGGCCCACCCACCCTCAGCCCCGCCTTCCTCGCCCTCAACAACGTCACCATCACCGACAACGAGACCGGCGACGCACAGAACCCCGACGGCGAGGCGGGCGGCGGCGGCATCGCCAGCTTCGACGGCGGCGACCTCAAGCGGCTCGCGCCGCCCACCGTGCACAACACCCTCATCGCCGGCAACCGCCTCGGCGGGCCGGACCAGGAAGGGCCGGACTGCCTCGGCGTCTTCGAGTCGGAGGGCTACAACCTCATCGGCATCGGCGACGGATGCTTCGGCTTCGACGAGGCCCCGACGGCCTCCGCCGGCAAAGGCGCCCTCGCCGAGGGCGACAAGGTGGGCACCGCCGACGACCCCCTCGACCCGGTGCTCGGGCCCCTCGCCGACAACGGCGGGCCGACGCCCACCCACCTCCTGCTGCCCGGCAGCCCCGCCATCGACATGGGCAACCCCGGCACGCCCAACGGCGACGGCACCTGCGAGCCCGTCGACCAGCGCGACGTGGACCGGCCCATCGACGGCGACGGCGACGGCGACCCCGTCTGCGACATCGGCGCCGTCGAGATCGAACCCATCGACGCCGACCTGGCCGTCGAGAAGACGGTCGACGAGGAGGCGCCGGACCTGGGGGCCACCGTCACCTTCACCGTCACCCTCACCAACAACGGGCCGGCCGCCAGCACGGGCTCGACCGTGACCGACGTGCTGCCCACCGGCCTCGTCTACGTCAGCCACACGACCTCGCAGGGCACCTACGCTCCGGCCTCCGGCGTGTGGAGCCTGGGTGCCCTCGCCGCCGGCGAGACGGCCACGCTCGAGATCACGGCGCGCGTCGATACGCTCGACCCCGTCACCAATACGGCGACGATCACGCGGGCGAACCAGCCCGACCCCAACGGCGACAACGACACCGCCTCGGTCTCGCTCACCGCCATCGCGGCGGACCTGGAGCTGACGAAGGAGGAGACGAGCTTCACGCGCCACGACGACGGCTCGGTCTCGGCCACCTTCACGCTCCTCCTCGTCAACAACGGCCCGAACGACGCCACCGGCGTCGAAGTGACCGATTCGATGGAGGAGGGGCTCCAGTACGTCAGCCACGCGGCCTCGCAGGGCACCTACGCCCCGGCCGAGGGCGTCTGGACGGTCGGGGATCTGGGTAATGGAGACACGGCCACGCTCACGCTCACGGTCTTCGCCGCAGATACCGGCGAGAACGGCCTCCTCAACACCGCCGAGGTGACCGCCTCCGACCAGGTGGACCCGGACTCGACCCCTGCCAACAACGAGGCCGGCGAGGATGACTTCGACGGCGACCTCGTGGGCCGCCCGCCCGCCGGGCGCCCCGACCTCCGCGCGGACCTCTCCCTCGCCAAGACGGCCAGCGACGAGAGCCCGGCCGTCGGCAGCCAGATCACCTACACGCTCACCCTCGAAAACACAGGGCCGAACCCGACGGCCGGCGTGCAGGTGACCGACGTGCTGCCCGCCGGCGTCGCCTTCGCCGGCGCGGCGGCCAGCCAGGGCACCTACGACCCCGGCACCGGCGTATGGACGGTCGGGCCGCTGGGGAACGGCAAGCAGGTCACGCTGGAGATCACGGTGACCGTCGAGGACGCCGGCACCATCGTCAACACGGCCGAGGTCACCCGCTCCAACGTCTTCGACCCCGATTCGCGACCCGGCAACGGCGAGGCGGGCGAGGACGACCAGGCCACCGCGACGATCACCGCACAGGCGCCCCAGCTCCGCCCGAGCGGCCTGCCGGACCGGCTGGCACTCGGGACCAACTACCCGAACCCGTTCAACCCGGAGACGGCCATCCCCGTGGCGTTGCCCGAGGCGGCCCACGTCCGCCTGGTCGTCTACGATCTGCTCGGGCGCCCCGTGCGCGTGCTGGTGGACGAGCCGATGGAGGCGGGCCGCCACACGATCCCGTTCCACGCCGGCCCGCTCCCGACGGGCGTCTACCTGGTGCGCCTCGAAGCCGCCGGGGCGTCTCACACCCGGCGGATCACGCTGATGAAGTGACGCACGGCGCCCTTCGTGAACTCGACCGGCCCGGCCTCTCCCGCGTGGAGGGGCCGGGCCTTTTCGTGGCGACGGCGGCCGGAACACTGTATCTTGGCCTGTCCTCCGCGCCGTCCCCTCTGCCTACGCCCTGACCCCGCCTCCCGATGACCCCGCTCCGCCGCCTGACCGCTGCCGTCCTCTTCCTCGCCCTCGCCGCCCTGCCCGGCTACGCGCAAGAGGCCGACGATGCGACGTGGGATGTCGACGCCGCCCACGGACCCACCGAGACCGTCCGCTTCACGACGGATGAGGGCACGTGGATGAACCTCGACGTCAGCCCCGACGGGCGCGAGATCGTCTTCGACCTCCTGGGCGATCTCTACCTGCTACCCATCGAGGGCGGTACGGCCCGCCGCCTGACGTCCGGGCCGGCCTTCGACGTCCAGCCCCGCTTCAGCCCGGACGGCACCCGCATCGCCTTCACCAGCGACCGCGCCGGCGGCGACAATATCTGGACGATGGCGCGGGACGGGTCGGACCCGAAGCAGATCACCAAGGAGAGCTTCCGCCTGCTCAACGGCCCCGCCTGGACGCCCGACGGCCAGTACCTCCTCGCGCGCAAGCACTTCACGAGCACGCGTTCGCTCGGCGCCGGCGAGGTGTGGATGTACCACGCCAGCGGCGACGCCTCCGGCGGCATCCAGCTCACCACGCGTAAGAACGACCAGCAGGACCAGGGCAACGAGATCGCCGTCAGCCCGGACGGCCGCTACGTCTACTTCAGCGAAGACATGTCTCCGGGGCCGTTCTTCCAGTACAACAAGGACCCCAACGGCCAGATCTATGCCGTCCGGCGGCTGGACCGCGAGACGGGCGACCTGGACAACCTGATCACCGGCGCCGGCGGCGCCGCCCGCCCCCAGCCCTCGCCGGACGGCCAGCACGTCGCCTTCGTCCGCCGCGTGCGCACCGAGACCGTGCTCTACCTCTACGACGTCGAGACCGGCGCGCACATCCCCCTCTACGACGGCCTCAGCCACGACCAGCAGGAGGCGTGGGCCATCTTCGGCGTCTACCCCGGCTTCGCCTGGACGCCAGACAGCCGCCAGATCGTCTTCTGGGCGAAGGGGAAACTCCACCGGATCGACGTCGCCACCAGAGCCGTCGAGGAGATCCCGTTCGAGGCCGAGGTAGAGCAGACCGTGACCGAGGCCGTGCGGTTCGCGCAGGAGGTGCACCCGGAGCAGTTCACGGCGAAGATGATCCGCGACGTGGCGACCGCCCCGGACGGCCGCACGATCGTCTTCCACGCCGCCGGCCACCTCTACACGAAGACCCTGCCGGACGGCACCCCGCGCCGCCTCACGAACGACGACGCGCGCTTCGAGTACGAGCCGAGCTTCAGCCCGGACGGCCGCACCGTGGTCTACACCACCTGGAACGACGACGAGCTGGGCGCCATCCACGCCGTGCCGCTCACCGGGGGCACGCCGCGCCCGCTCACCGAGCGCCCCGGCTACTACTTCGCGCCCCGCTACAGCCCGGACGGCGCGCAGATCGTCTTCCGGCGCGGCTCCGGCAACGGGCTGCTGGGCACGCTCCACGGGACGGAGCCCGGCCTCTACCGGATGCCCGCCGCCGGCGGCGCCATGACCTTCATCCGCGAGGACGGCTACGACGCCCGCTTCGGGCCGGACGGCGACCGCATCTTCTTCCAGCAGGGCGGCGGGCTGAGCAAGACCTACCGCAGCGTCCGCCTCGACGGCGGCGACGAGCGCACCCACTTCGAACTCAAGTACGCCAACACCGTCGTGCCCAGCCCGGACGGGCAGTGGGTGGCCTTCGGCGAGCTGCACAACGCCTACCTCGCGCCGTTCCCCAAGACCGGCGCCGCCTTCGACCTCAACAAAGACACCCAGGCCGTCCCGGTCAAGCAGGTCACGCGGGACGCCGGCACGAGCCTCCACTGGTCCGCCGACGGCCGCAGCCTGCACTGGGTGCTCGGCCCCGAATACTTCACGCGCGGCGTGGCCGAGACGTTCGCCTTCGCCGAGGGCGCGCCGGAGACGCTGCCGGCGGTGGACACCACGGGCGTCGCCATCGGGCTCGTGCTGGAGAGCGACGTGCCCACCGGAACGGTCGCCTTCACGAATGCGCGGATCGTGACGATGGACGGCGACGAGGTCATCGAGGGCGGCACGCTCGTGGTGGAGGGCAACCGGATCGCGGCCGTCGGCGCGGACGCGGCGGTGCCGGCCGGCGCGCACGTCGTGGACGCCACGGGCAAGACCCTCATCCCCGGCCTCGTCGACGCGCACGCGCACGCGAACCACTTCTTCAGCGGGCCCGTGCCGCAGCGCAACTGGACGTATTACGCGAACCTCGCGTACGGCGTCACGACCGCGCACGACCCCTCGGCCAACACGGAGACGGTCTTCACGCTCGCCGAGATGGTGCGGGCGGGCGAGATCGTCGGGCCGCGCATCTTCTCGACCGGCACGATCCTCTACGGCGCGGATGGCGACTTCAAGGCGCTCATCAACAGCCTGGAGGACGCGCGCTCGCACCTGCGGCGGATGAAGGCCGTCGGGGCGTTCTCGGTCAAGAGCTACAACCAGCCGCGCCGCGATCAGCGCCAGCAGGTGCTGCAGGCCGCGCGCGAGCACGAGATGCTCGTCGTGCCCGAAGGCGGCTCGACCTTCTTCCACAACCTGACGATGATCGTCGACGGCCACACCGGCATCGA
>JAWWAN010000188.1:0-7084 GCA_033721675.1 Rhodothermales bacterium
GACTTCAAGCACCTGAAGCGCGCGCTCCAGCCGCTCATCGATGCGTGGGACCACGCGATCCTCGTCGCCGAAGACGACGACGAGCTGATGGGCATCGCCCGCACGACCGGCTGGAAGCACGCCGCGCTCCCGTTCGACACGACGGCGGAGAACCTGGCGGCGCACGTGGCCGCGTACCTCTGCGCCGAGGCGGCCGGACTGCTGGCGGCGCACGGCGTGCGGCGGATGCGCGTGCGCCTGGCCGAGACCGAGACGTGCTACGCCGAGGCCGAGCGCGCCGTCCCCGAAGGTGCCCGCACCGCCCGCGCGGCAGCTGAGAACACCGTCGCGCCGCTCTGAACCTCCCGTTTCCCTCCTATTCGCTGGACGACGCCCGTATGTTCACCATCCGCACCTACAACAAGATCTCCCCGAAGGGCCTCGACCTGCTCCCGGCGGACCTCTATCACGTGAGCGACGCTGCCGAGGCGCCCGACGCGATCCTGCTCCGCAGCCAGAGCCTGCACGACGTCGAGCTGCCGCCGAGCGTGAAGGCGGTGGCGCGGGCCGGTGCGGGGGTCAACAACATCCCGGTGGAGCGGTGTGCCGAGCGCGGCATCGTGGTCTTCAACACGCCCGGCGCGAACGCCAACAGCGTCAAAGAGCTGGTGCTGGCCGGGCTGTTCCTGTCCTCGCGCGGCATCGTTGAGGGCGTCACGTGGGCGCGCTCGCTGGCAGACCGCGGCGACGAGGTGCCGGCCCTCGTCGAGCAGGGCAAGAAGCAGTTCAAGGGGCCCGAGATTCTGGGCAAGACGCTGGGCGTGGTCGGGCTCGGCGCCATCGGCGTGGCCGTAGCGAACGCGGCCGTGGCGCTCGGGATGCACGTCGTCGGGCACGATCCGTTCATCACCGTCGCCTCGGCGTGGGGGCTCTCCAGCGACGTCCGCCGGGCGTCCAGCCTCGACGCGCTCCTGGCCGAGAGCGACTATGTGACGCTTCACGCGCCCCTCACCGACGACACGCGCGACCTCATCGACGCGCGGGCCCTGGGCCGGATGCGGCGCGGCGCCCGCCTGCTCAACTTCGCACGCGGGGGGCTGGTGGACAACGCCGCCGTGCTGCGCGCGCTCGACGCCGGCACGCTCGCCCGCTACGTGACCGACTTCCCGGACGCCGCCCTCGCCGGGCACGCGCACGTGCTGCCCGTGCCGCACCTGGGCGCCTCCACGCCCGAGGCCGAGGACAACTGCGCCGTCATGGCCGCGCGGCAGCTCCGCGACTTCCTGGAGCACGGCAACATCACGAACTCGGTCAACTTCCCCACCTGCCAGATGCCCGAGCCCGCCGGGCGGCAGCGCATCGTCATCGCCAACCGGAACGTGCCCAACATGGTGGGGCAGATCACGACCGTGCTGGCCCGCCACGGGATCAACATCGCCGACCTGCTCAACCAGAGCGCCCGCCACTACGACCTCGCCTACAACATCATCGACGTCGATTCCGCGTTCGGGAGCGAGGTGCTGGACGAGTTGCGCGCCATCGACGGCGTGATCACCGTCCGCGGGTTGCAGGGCACGGCGGTGCCGGCGTGAGCCTAACGCGAAGGGAGCGGCCGGGTCTGCTTAAGTGAGGGGCGGCGGGCAGCGATACTGGCTGCACCCCGCCCCTCTCTGCCGATAACGGTCTCGTCATGCTGTTCTTCGCCCTCCTCACTGCGCTCGGGGTGCTGATCCTCGGGCTCACGGTGCGCATCTACAACCGCCTCGTCCGCCTGCGCAACCGCTACCGCAATGCGTTCGCGCAGATAGACGTCCAGCTCAAGCGCCGGCACGACCTCATCCCGAATCTGGTCGAGACGGTCAAGGGCTACATGCGCCACGAGCGCGAGACGCTGGAGGCCGTGATCCGGGCGCGCAACGCTGCCGAGGCCGCGCGCGAGCAGGCGGCGCGTACGCGCAGCCCGGAGGCGATGGAGGGGCTGCAGCAGACCGAAGGCGCCCTGGGCGGCGTGCTGGACCGCCTCTTCGCCCTCTCCGAAGCCTATCCGGCGCTCACCGCCGACCGCTCCGCCGCCCAGCTCATGGAGGAGCTGCGCTCGACGGAGAACCGCATCGCCTTCGCCCGCCAGGCCTATAACGACGCCGTGATGAGCTACAACGACGAGCGCGAGTCCTTCCACGGTGCCCTCTTCGCCGGCGCGTTCAACTTCCGCCCGGCCCGTCTCTTCGAGATCACGAAGGCGGCTGACCGCGAGCCGGTGGCGGTGCAGTTCTAGATGAATTTCTTCGCGCACCAGGACCGGGCGCGGCGCAACACGGCGCGGCTGATCGTCCTCTTCGGTCTCGTCCTGCTGGGCGTGATCGGGCTGGCGCACGAGGCGGCCGAGCAGGTCTACGGCGGCGGGCATCCCGAGGAAGAACCCTATCGCCTCGCCCTCCTCGCGGTGGGGGTGTGCGCCGTCTTCGCCTTCGGCACGCACTACAAGCTGCGGCAGTTTGCAGACGGCGTACGATGGATTCCCGCGCGGATGAAGGGACGCCCGGTGGACCCCGCCACGACCGATCCGGTGGAGCGACGGCTCATCCACGTCGTGGAGGAGATGGCGATCGCGGTGGGGATCGCGGTGCCGTGCGTCTACATACTCGACGAGGAGAGCAGCATCAACGCGTTCGCGGTGGGGCGGCCCGGCGATGCGGCGTTTCTCGTCGTCACGCGGGGCTGCCTGCGCACGCTCGACCGCGACGAGCTGCAGGGCGTCGTCGCGCACGAATTCAGCCACCTCCTCAACGACGACACGCGCCTGAACGTCTTGCTGACGGCGCTCCTGCACGGACTGCTGACCGTCAGCCTGGGCGTGCTCGCCCGCGACTGGCGCTCCGGAGACCACGCGGCGCCGGCCGCCCGGGCGGGCGAGGACGAGGAGGAAACGGGAGGGTGGATGGTGCCGCTCGGGTTGCTGCTGCTGCCGCTGGGGCTCGCCGGCGCGCTGCTGGCCCGGATCATCAAGTGTGCCATCGGGCGGCAGCGCGAGTTTCTGGCGGACGCCGCTGCCGTACAGTTCACGCGCAATGCGGACGGGCTGGCCGGTGCGCTCAAGAAGATCGGCGGCTACCCGGCCGGCGCGCTCGTCCTTGCGCCCCACGCGGCCGAGATCAGCCACTTCTTCTTCTGCGCGCCCCTCGAACCGAGTTTCCTCAACCGTCTCTTCAGCACCCACCCGCGCCTGGAGCGCCGCATCCGCCGTCTCGATCCGCTCTGGGACGGCACCTACCCCGCCACGGCACCGCGCTACGAGGTCAACGTGCCTGTGGAGGAGGCCCCGCAGGCGAGGGAAGAGGGGGCTCCTGAGCCGCCGGCGGCCACGCCGCTGGCCCGCGCTCGTGCTCTGCGCGAGGCGTTGCCGGTGGATCTGCTCACCGCTGCCCACACCCCGGACGGTGCCGTGACCCTCGTCTACGCGCTCCTGCTGGATGCCGACGCCGAGGCCCGGCAGGCGCAGCGCGCGGTCCTGCAGGGCGGCCTCCCGCCGGCGCTGCTCGAAGCGGTCGAGGACGTGCATGCCGCGCTGGCGGACCGCGACCTCCGCATCCGGCTGCCGCTCGTAGAGATCGCGCTGCCGTCGCTCCGGCAGATCTCGGCGGGCCAATTTACCCACTTCGCCGCCACCCTGCGCCGCCTGATCGAGGCGGACGGGCGGCTCTCGCTCTTCGAGTTCCTTCTCCAGACGGTGGTGCAGCACCGGCTCGCCCCGGCCTTCGGGCAAAAACGGCAGGGCATGCAGAGGCCGCCGGCGGTGTGGGGGGCCCTGCGTACTGCATGCTACGTGCTGCTCTCGGCGGTGGCACACACCGCCCGCGATCCCGCCCGGCTCGATGCCGCCTACCGCGCCGGATGGGCCGCGCTTCCGCCCGGTGTGGGGGCGTCGCCCGGAGCGCCGGCCCCGCTCGACTACCGCACGCTCGGCCCCGCGCTGGATCGGCTGGCCGGGGCACCCCGGGCCATGCGGCGGGCCGTGCTGGAGGCCTGCACGCAGAGCGTCTTGCAGGACGGCGCGGTGACCCCCGAGGAGGCCGAGCTGCTCCGTGCCGTCGCGCTGACGTTGAACTGCCCGATGCCGCCGTTCCTGCCCGATGCCTCCGCCAGCGCGCCGCCCCCGGTGCGGAATCGCGCTGCCCGGGCGGGCCGCCCCCGCGCGAGAGCCTGAGGGCGCCGGTTGCTATATTATGCCGCCCTCCGCGCCCCGCCTCGGTCCATGCTACCGCCCATGCCCGTCCTTCCTCCCCTCGGCGATGCCGTGCCGCAGCGTGGCAACGCCTTCAGCCGGTGGTTCGGGCGGACGCTGCTGCGCCTGCTGGGGTGGCGCGTGGTGGGGGAGGTCCCGAACATCCCGAAGTGCGTCGTCATCGGGGCCCCCCACACCTCCAACTGGGACTTCGTCGTCGCGATGGGCGCGAAGCTCGGCATGGGCATCGACGTGCGCTTCCTGGGCAAGGACACCCTGTTCCGGCCGCCGCTGGGGTGGCTGATGCGCCGGCTGGGCGGCACGCCCGTAGACCGCTCGGTGCCGCGCGGGGCCGTGGCGCAGGCCGTGGCCCAGTTCGAGCAGCACGAGCGGTTCTACCTCGGCCTCTCGCCCGAAGGCACCCGGAAGCGCGTCGAGCAGTGGCGCACGGGCTTCTACCACATCGCCCACGCCGCCGGCGTGCCCATCCTGCCCTTCTACTTCGACTTCCCCTCGCGCACCTTCGGGCTCGGCCCGCTCGTCCACCCGACGGGCGACCTGGGGGCCGACGTCGCCCGCCTCCGGGCCTTCTACGCCCCCTTCACCGGCAAGAACCCGGAGCTGGGGTGAGGACGCCTGGGGGAGGTAGGAGGGGAGCGCACAGCGTCCCCCCCCGACCTTCACACCTCACATACGCGCGCCGGCGCGTGCGTCAGGGGAAGATGCCCATCTGCATGTAGGAGGCGGCCACCTTGTCCACGGAGCTGATGAAGGCAGCGGTGCGCTGGTCCGTGTCGTGCCGGAGGGCGATCTCGCGGACTTCCTGATAGGCGGACACCATGGTGTCTTCGAGGCCCGAGTTGACCAGGTCCTGCTCGCTGGCGCCGAAGGCCACCTTGGCCACCACCTCGCCCATGCTCTGCCGGTTGAACTGCTGGCCGGAGAGCGTCTCGATGGCTTCGATGAGGCGGCGGGCGTTGTGCTCCTCGTAGCGCCGGTTCATGCGGCCGTGGCGCACGTGCGAGAGGTTGCGCAGCCACTCGAAGTAGGAGACGGTCACTCCGCCGGCGTTGAGGAACACGTCCGGGATGATGAGGATGCCCTTGTCATTCAGGATGGCGTCGGCGTCGGCGGTGATGGGGCCGTTGGCCGCCTCGCCGATGATCTTGGCGCGGATGCGGTCCGCGTTGTCGCGGCGGATCTGGGCTTCGAGCGCGGCGGGCACGAGGATGTCGCACTCGATCTCCAGCGCCTCGGCCGAGTCCGCGATGTTGGTGGCGCCGGGGAAGTCGAGGATCGAGCCCGTCTCGCGGCGGTGCGAGACGACGTCTTCGAGCGAGAGGCCGTCTTCGTTGTAGATGGCGCCCTCGTACTCGGCCAGCCCGATGAGCTTGGCGCCGGCCTCTTCGAGGTACTTGGCCGCGTGGTAGCCCACGTTGCCGAGCCCCTGGATGACGACGGTCTTGCCTTCGAGGCCCGTGGTGAGGCCGAGGCGGTCCATGTCTTCGGCGAACGAGACGGCCTCGCGGATGCCGTAGTAGACGCCCCGCCCGGTGGCCTCCAGCCGCCCCCGCACGCCGCCCTGCCCGACGGGCTTGCCCGTGACGCAGGCGAGCGCATCGAGCGGGTTCTCGGTGAGGGTGAGCGAGGTGTAGGTGTCGAGGATGACGGCCATGTCGCGCGGGCCGGTGCCATAGTCCGGCGCGGGCACGTCGATGCCGGGGCCGATGAAGTTCTTCTTCTGGAGCTCGAAGGTGTACCGGCGCGTGATGCGCTCGATCTCGCCGTCCGAGTAGTCGCGGCGGTTGATCTTGATGCCGCCCTTGGCGCCGCCGAAGGGGACGTCCACGATCGCGCACTTGTAGGTCATCAGCGCGGCGAGGGCCATCACCTCGTCTTCGTGGACATTCCCGGCGTAGCGGATGCCGCCCTTGGTAGGCTGCTTGTGGTGGCTGTGCTCGGCCCGGAACGCCTGGATGACCTCGATGTCTCCGTTGTCCCGCTTGAGCGGGAATTCCATGCGGTAGACGTTGTTGCACGCCTTGATCTGGGTGAGCAGCCCCGGCGGGTGATCGAGGAAGGCCGCGGCCTTGTCGAACATCCGGTTGACCTGCTCGAAGAACGAGCCGGCCGCGACGGTGGGGTGGGCGTTGGTGGTTGACGTTGCCATCGGGAGGAAGGGGTGAGCCAGGGGAGGTGCCGGAAGCGGTTTCAGCCAAACTACAAAAGCCGGGAGAGGAATCAAGCGGCGCGGAGAACTTCTGCGGCGCAGTTGGTAAAAATGCCGCGACGACTCTCAGCGAGCGGGGGCGCGTGCGCGGGAAGGGGGTAGAGGAGGCCCTTTCCTTCCCATTCTCTGTTATCTTCTGGCCGGTCTTTCATCCCGGAGAGGTCTTCTTGAGCGAGCATATCCTCATCGGCATCGTCCTCGTCGTCGTGCTCGGCATTGCGGCGCAGTGGCTGGCGTGGCGGTTCCGCGTGCCGTCGATCCTGCTGCTGCTGACGTTCGGCTTCGTGGCCGGCCCCGTCACGGGCCTGCTCGATCCGAGCGGGTTACAGGGCGACTGGGTCTTCGCCTTCGTGAGTCTCTCGATCGGCATCATCCTCTTCGAGGGCGGGCTGAGTTTGCGGCTCTCCGAGCTGCGGGAGGTCGGCAAGGCGGTCTTCAACCTCATCACGCTCGGCGTGCTCGTCACGTGGGTGCTGGCGGCCCTCGCGGCCTACTACATCATCGGCTTCGGCCTCGGCCTCTCGGTTCTCTTGGGCGCCATCCTGACCGTGACCGGCCCCACCGTCGTGATTCCGCTCCTGCGGCACGTCCGCCCGACGGGGCGCATCGGGGCGGTGGCCAAGTGGGAGGGCATCACCATCGACCCGGTCGGC
>JAWWAN010000189.1:0-7041 GCA_033721675.1 Rhodothermales bacterium
ACAAGCCCGCCGGCCTGCGCCTCATCGAGGGGAGCGACTGCCAGGCATGCCACAACGCCGAGGTCAAGACCGTCGGCCCCAGCTACCGCGCGATTGCCGAGCGCTACGAGACCACGCCGGCCACCATCGCGATGCTCGCCTCCAGGATCCGCGAGGGCGGCAGCGGCAACTGGACCGAGCTCGTCGGGCCGGCCATTATGACGCCGCACCCGGACCTCCAGCCCGCCGATGCCGAGGCGATGGTTCGCTACATCCTCGCGCTCGACGGCGAGGAGGCCCCCTCCGAAGGCACCAACGGGGCGAGCGCGGAAGAGGAAGAGACGGACGATCCGCTGGCGGACATGGGCCGCGCCTATCCGCTCACCGAGCCGCCCGAAGACGCCGCGCACGGCCTGGCCGTCAACGTCTGGCGCTTCCCCGGCCCCCTCAGCTCGATGCCCGCGCCGCGCCCCGGCGAGGCGCCCGTCTACAGCGGCGTCGTGCCCGCCCTCCACCTGCCCGATGCCGAGGCCTACGGCGAGTTCGACGAGTACTTCTACGTCAACGCCCGCGGCACCATCGACATCCCGGAGACCACCAACTACGTCTTCCGCCTCGCCAGCGACGACGGCGGCAAGCTGTTCATCGACGGCAAGGAGATCATCGACCACGACGGCCTCCACGGCCCCACCGCCATCGACGGCGAGGTCTTCCTGGAGGCCGGGCCGCATCCCATCGAGGTGCAGTACTTCCAGGGCGGCGGCGGCAAGGCGCTATCGCTCCAGTGGATCGCCCACGGGCAGGACGCCTTCACCGTCATCCAGCCCTCCGCCTTCACCTACGACGCCGCCGACCTCAGGGAGACCGCCCCCTACGAGCCGCCCGAGCCGCTCATCGAGGGGATCCCCGGGGACGCCCACCCGCTCATCGACGTCCACCCGAGCTTCCGCGTCGAGACCATCCGCCCCGACGGCTTCGAGCCCAAAGTCGGCGGCCTCGGATTTCTGCCGGACGGCCGCCTCGTCGTCAGCACGTGGGACGCGGACGGGTCCGTCTACGCCGTCAGCAACCTGGATGCCGAGGACCGCGCGGACATCGGCGTGAAGCGGATCGCGGCCGGCCTGCTCGAACCCCTCGGCCTGACCGTCGTCGACGGCGAGATCTACGTCCTCCAGAAGCACGAGCTGACCCGCCTGATCGACCACGACGGCGACGACGTGATCGACGAGTACCGGACCGTGGCCGACGACTGGGGCGCGACCTCCAACTTCCACGAGTTCGCCTTCGGGCTGGTCTACCAGGACGGCTACTTCTACGCCGCGCTCGCCACGGCCATCCTGCCCGGCGGCGCGAGCGCCTCGCCTCAGAACCCGGACCGCGGCAAGGTGGTCAAGATCGGCAAGGACGACGGCTCGGTCGCGTTCGTCGCCCACGGCCTCCGCACGCCGAATGGCATCGGGCTGGGGCGCGGCGGCGAACTCTTCGTGGCGGACAACCAGGGCGACTGGCTGCCGTCCTCGAAGATCGTCCACGTCCGCGAGGGCGCCTTCTTCGGCAACCGCGCCGTGGACCCCGAGGGGACGGCCACGATGGAAGAAGACCCGCCCGTCGTGTGGCTGCCGCAGGACGAGATCGGCAACTCGCCCAGCACGCCCGTGGGGCTCGACGTCGGGCCCTACCAGGGGCAGCTCATCCACGGCGAGGTGACGCACGGCGGCATCAAACGCGTCTTCGTCGAGGAGGTCGACGGGCGGCTCCAGGGCGCCGTCTTCCGCTTCACGCAGGGGCTGGAGGCCGGCGTCAACCGCATCGCGTGGGGGCCGGACGACAAGCTCTACGTCGGCGGCATCGGCAACCCCGGCAACTGGGGGCACTACGGCAAGAACTGGTACGGCCTCCAGCGCATGAGCTATACGGGCGCGCCCGTCTTCGAGATGCTGGCCGTGCGCGCCCGCAGCAACGGCCTGGAGATCGAGTTCACCGAGCCCCTCCCCGTGAACGCCGGCGGCGCCCCGGCGGACTATGAGGTCCGCCAGTGGCGCTATCAGCCCACCGCCGCCTACGGCGGCCCGAAGGTGGACGAGGCCGCGCTGCCCGTCCGCTCCGTGGCGCTCTCCGAGGACCGCACGCGCGTGTTCCTGGAGGTGCCGGACGTCGAGGCCGGGCACGTGGTCTACCTCCGGATCCGCGCGCCGCTCGTCAGCCAGGAGGGCCGCGCGCTGTGGAGCACGGAGGCGTGGTACACGATGAACGCCCTCCCGGGTGAGGCCGGCCCGACCTTCGCCGCGACGGCGCCCTACGAGGCGGCCGCGCCCAACACGCTCACCGAGGCCGAGCGCGCCGCGGGCTGGCGCCTCCTCTTCGACGGCCAGACGCTCGACGGCTGGCACGCCTACGGCGGCGGCGCGCCCGGCGCGGCCTGGAAGATCCAGGACGGCACCCTCACGCTCGACGGCACCCGCCCCGACACCGCCTGGCAGTACACCGACGGCGGCGACCTCGTCACGGACGACGCCTTCGAGGACTTCGAGCTGCACCTCGAATGGAAGATCGCCGAAGGCGGCAACAGCGGGATCATCTACAACGTCCAGGAAGCGCCCGAGTACGACTACGTCTGGGAGACCGGCCCCGAGATGCAGATCCTCGACAACGCCCGCCACCCGGACGGCCAGATCCGCACGCATCGCGCCGGCGACCTCTACGACCTCATCGAGAGCCCGTACGTCGCCACCCGGCCCGTCGGCGAGTGGAACACGGTGCGGCTCGTCCAGCGGGACGGGCGCGTGGAGCACTGGCTCAACGGCCACAAGATCGTGGAGGTAGACATGACCTCGGATGCCTGGCGTGCGCTCGTGGCCGGCAGCAAGTTCAACGAGATGCCCGCCTTCGGGAAGGCCGTGCAGGGCCGGATCGCGCTCCAGGACCACGGGGACCGCGTCTGGTTTCGCAACATCAAGATCCGCGCACTCTGACGCCTACCGGCCGGCGGCCGCGGCGGTCTCGGCTCCGGGGACGATCTCGAAGCGCGCGGCCATGCCCTCCATCATGTGCTCGGCGAAGTGGCAGTGGAGCATCCAGATGCCGGGGTTGTCTGCCAGCATGTCCGCCGTCTCCATCAGCAGCGGCCCGCCCAGGTCGATGACGTCCCGCCGGCGGCCGTCCACCAGCACCGTCCCGCCGTGCCAGTGCGGCGTGTGGAAGTCGTTGAAGCCGGTCGAGGAGAACAGGTACCAGCGGACGCGCTCGCCCTGGTTCATGCGGAGCGCGGCGAGGGGCAGGTTGCCGTAGAGGTAGCCGTTGATCGTCGGCAGCCCCAGCCCGAAGAAGCCCTTCGCCTCGCCGGCGGCGTTGACGCGCAGCGAGTCGCCCGTGTGGCGCATCAGGTTGTCTGCCACGTAGCGCGTCGTGTTCTCGTTGAAGACGCCGAAGAGCGTGACGAACTCGCGGTCCACGTCCAGCGGCCGCCCGGCGTCGTCCGCCGCGCCGCGCCGCGTGACGAGGATCGGCCCCATCAGGCCGGAGTGGACGTCTTCGAGTTCGTTGGCGTGCGAGTGGTAGGGCCAGACGATGGAGCTCGGGTCTGCCGGCCCCGGCCCGGCGCGCTCGGGCACGGGCCAGACGTAGCGATGCACGTCGCCCGGCGGCACGGCGTCGTCGTGTTTGTCGTAGGAGCCGGCGGCGGTGCCATCGGCGTAGGGGGCGCCTTCGGAGTCCTTGTCGTAGAAGACGCCGTGGGGGTGCATGCTGTAGGCGTAGCGCCCCGTATTTTTGAAATAGACGACGAGGGTATCCCCCACCTCGGCGCGGAGCACGGGGCCGAGGAGGCCCAGGTGCTGCCACGCGGCCGGGCGGGGCTTCGGCATGGCGAAGGTGCTATCCGCGTATTCGCGGTAGACCACCTTTCTGAACTGCCGCGCCAGCACCGGCGGCCCGTTCCGCACGCGGAAGACGGTGCTGTCCAGCGGGGCGTCCATCATCAGGTTGCGGCCGCTGGGTGCATAGTCCCAGTCCACCTCTTCGGCGGCGATATAGTAGGTGCGGGTGCGTCCGGGTTCGTGGTCGTTGCCCGAGAAGGCGAGCACCCCGGAGAGGACGCTTCCGAGCATCAGCAGGATGACGAACGCATAGGTCTTCATGGCCTCGGCGGTCGAGCGGGAGGGGCGAGAGGCGAGCGAGGAGCGCAGGGGGGCGGCTTCCCATCCTGATCCACCGGAAACCGGCGCCAGGCAGATCACGAGCGGCCCGGCGCTCCGGGCGCACCGGCAGCCCGCACCGCAGGGGGCGGGCTGCCTTATACATCGACGGCCGCCGCCGCCACGGCTCGCGCCCGGCCCTCGAAGACGAGAAGCCGGGACGAGGGGACCGCACCGAGGGCGCCTTCGGGTCAGCGCCGCAGGCCGAGGTGCGTCATGCCTGCCGCGACGAGGCCCTCGTACTCTTCGCCGAGGGCGCGGGCCGCGTCGGCGCCGTGCAGCTCGGCCATCGCCTGCTGGAAGGCGACCCCCTCCGGGCTCACCTCCCACTCCAGGTCGGCCACGCCCCCGTCCAGGGTCCAGATCGTCATCACGTCCCACTCGCCCGTCGTCATCTCGACGAGCATCGGGACGGGGAGCCCGGCCTGCTCGGCGGCGGGGACGAAGTACTCGCGGATGATCTCCAGCGCGCGCCCCTGCGTGCCAGGTTTGTAGCGAACATAGTCGATGCGGTGCCAGGTGACGTTCTCGTAGCGCTGCGCCTGAGGGGCTTCCTGGGCGCGGCCCTCGCGGGCCAGCAGGGGAAGGACGAGGAGGACGGCGAGGAGGACGGCAGGCCGGTAGTGCATAGCGGCAGCGGGATGGCTGAGTGGGCGTTCCATTAGGCTCTCACGGTACCCCGCCGCCGCCCCAATCGCAACGGGCGGTGCCCGTTTCGGCTTTTGGATGGCGGCCCGATTGACTATCTTCGGGTGTTTTCCGCTTCGCGCGGAACCGCCAGCCACCTCCTCTCCGCCTATCTCCTCAGCCCGCCATGAAACGACCGGTCCTCCTGCTCGCATTTCTCATCCTGCTTGCACTCCCCACGCAGGCGCAGCAGTTCGGCGGCGCCGTCGCCGTGGGCGACGGCGAGGTGCTCGTCGGCGAGACGCAGAATCAGATCACGCCCGGCCTCGTCTACGTCTTCCGCCCCGGCCCCGACGGCACGTGGCAGGAGGCCGCCCAGCTCACCGCCTCCGACGCGCCCAAAGACGCCGACCGCTTCGGGCAGGCCCTGGCCCTCGACGGCGCGACCCTCCTCGTCGGCGCCGGCGCGCGGGACGGATCCACGGGCCGCGCCTACGTCTTCACCCGGACCGGCGACGGCTGGGCCGAGGCCGCTCGCCTCACCGCGCCCGGCCTCGCCGAGGGCGACGCCTTCGGCAGCGTCCTCGCGCTCGACGGCGCGACCGCCCTCGTCGCCGCCCCCGGCCGCGACGAGCAGACCGGCGCCGTCTACGTCTTCGAGCGGCAGGCCGACGGCACGTGGGCCGAGGCCGCCCGCCTCACCGGCACCGACGTGCAGCCCGGGGATCGCTTCGGGCAGGCCCTGGCGCTCCACGGCGCGACGGCCCTCATCGGGGCCCCCGCACAGAATGATGCCGCCGGCGCGGCCTACGTCTTCGAGCGGCAGGCCGACGGCACGTGGGCCGAAGCCGCCCACCTGACCTACGACTTCCTCGACGGCGGCGACCGCTTCGGGAGCACCGTCGCCTTCGCCGGCGGCCGGGCGCTCGTCGCCGCGCCGCGTGCTGACCGCAACACCGGCGCCGTGCTCGTGCTGGAGCGCGGCGACGACGGCGCGTGGACCCCGCAGACCCGCCTCGGCCCCTTCACCGCGACCCCCAACAGCCGCTTCGGCTCCTCCATCACCGCCGCCGACGGCGCGGTCTGGATCGGCGCGCCGGGCGACAACCAGCGCGCCGGCAGCGTCTACGCCCTCCACTACGACGCCGAGACCGGCAGCTGGACCGGCGCCGACAAGATGACCGCCGAGGCGCTCTCCGGGCGCACCTCCTTCGGCACGGCCGCCGCCGTCGCGGGCGGCGTGGCCGTCGTCGGCGCGACAGGGGCCGACTTCGGCGAGGGCGCCGCCGTCCTCTTCGAGCACACCGCCGGCGGCTGGGCCGAGCGCGGGGTCGTCATCAACGAACCCCACGGCTTCGCCTCCGTCACCGGCGGCATGGTGCCCTGCACCGACGACGACGCCGCCGGCTTCGCGTGCCGGCAGGTGGACCTGCTGGCCTACCTCTCCGTGGCCGACCTCGGCGGCGGGCGCGGCGTCCGCGTCAACGACATCTGGGGATGGACCGACCCCCAGACGGGCCGCGAGTACGCCCTCGTCGGCCGCTCCGACGGGACCGCCTTCGTGGACGTCAGCGACGCCCAGAACCCGTTCTTCGTGGGCGATCTGCCGATGACCGAGGGCGCCCGCGCCAGCGTCTGGCGCGACATCAAGGTCTACCGCGACCACGCCTTCATCGTCTCGGACGGCGCCGGGGACCATGGCATGCAGGTCTTCGACCTCACCCGCCTGCGCGGCGTCGGCCCCGCCGAGCGCCCCGTGACGTTCGGCGCCGACGTGCTCTACGACCAGATCGCCAGCGCGCACAACATCGTCATCAACGAAGAGACCGGCTTCGCCTACTCCGTCGGCAGCAGCGGCGGCGGCGAGACGTGCGGCGGCGGCCTCCACATGATCGACGTCCGCGAACCCCAGAACCCGACCTTCGCCGGCTGCTTCGCCGACCCCACCACGGGCCGCCGCAAGACCGGCTACTCCCACGACGCCCAGTGCGTCACCTACCGCGGCCCGGACGCCACATACCAGGGCAGGGAGATCTGCTTCGGCGCCAACGAGACCGCCCTCTCGATTGCCGACGTCACGGACAAGGAGAACCCCGTGCCGCTCTCGATGGCCACCTACCCGAAGGTCGCCTACACCCACCAGGGCTGGCTCACCGACGACCAGACCTACTTCTACATGAACGACGAAGGGGACGAGCCGCAGGGCCTCGTCGAGGGCACCCGCACGCTCATCTGGGACGTC
>JAWWAN010000190.1:0-6987 GCA_033721675.1 Rhodothermales bacterium
CGCCCCAGCTTCTTCGAAGCCACCACCGCCCTCGCCTTCCGCTACTTCGCCGATGAGCAGGTGGACTGCGCCGTCGTCGAGGTCGGCCTCGGCGGGCGGCTCGACGCGACCAACGTCCTCCAGCCCCGCCTGGCCGTCATCACGAACATCGGCCTGGTTCACACCGATCTGCTGGGCACGACGGTCCCCGAGATCGCGCGCGAGAAAGCCGGCATCATCAAGCCCGGCGTGCCGGTGGTGACGGCCGTGGGCCAGCCCGAGGCGCTGGCCGTCCTCCGCGAGGTCGCCGCCGCGCGGGAGGCGGCGCTGCATTCCATCCACGAGGAGGCCGCCGTGCGTGTGCGAAGCGCTGGCCTCGGCGGCCTCGTGCTGGACGCCGAGACGCCGCGCCGCGCCTACACCGGGCTGCACGTGGGCCTGCCCGGCGCGCACCAGCGGAGCAACGCCGCCCTCGCCGTGCGCGCCGCCGAGCTGGCATTTCCCGACCTCGTACCCGGGGCCGTCGCCGAGGGGTTGCGCGCGGTGCGGGCGCTGGCCGGGCTCCGGGGGCGCCTCGACGTGCTGAGCCGCACACCCCTCGTCGTGGCCGACGTAGCCCACAACGCCGACGGGCTGGCCGCCGCCCTCGCTTTCATCGACGGCCACCGCGACCCGGCGGGGCGGCTGCACGTGCTACTCGGGTTGATGCGAGACAAAGACGCGGAGGCGGTCGCTGCGGTGCTGGCCGGCGCTGCCGCGTCGGTCTTCGTGGTGGCGTTGCCCACCGAGCGCGCCTGGGCCCCCGAAGCGCTGGCCGGCTCCCTGCGCGCCGCCGGGGTGGAGGTGGCCGGGCGCGGCACGGTGGAGGAAGGGCGCCGTCGCTTTTACCGGCAGGCCGCCCCGCACGATGCGCTCCTGGCGGCCGGCTCGCATCACGTGGTGGCGGCCCTGCTGGCGGCCGGCTCCCCCGGCGGGGGCGGCGCATAGAGCGCAGGCTGCGGATTCGCTCAACATGAAGTTCACAAATTTTCTTCCGGAGGATAGAACGCATGGTTGCATTTCGCGTACTAGAGCCGGATCTTGAGCTATTGGCGATTCACTGCGGCACGCGTTGAATTCGCAGCCCACCTTCCTCTCCCGGCCGTGGCTTCCCCGCCGGGCTGTTCCGTTCGCACCCGATTCCTTCCTCGCCTCGCACGCACGCCCTGCGCCCTACCTGCGGGCCTCCTGTGTGCCCGGCTGATCCGGTGCCCCCTGCGCGCAGCCCTGTACCCTTCGCCGGACTCCGGCACTCCCTCGCGTAGCCTTCTTCCGGGATTCCTTCCAGTCCATCCCGCTATACCCCTTCCTTACGTATGAAGATTAGCGACCTGCAGCAGAAAAAGCTGCCCGAACTGAAAAACATGGCCCGCGACCTCAACCTGTCGGGCTTCTCTACGCTGCGCAAGCAGGATCTCATCTATCTCATCCTGGAAGCCCAGGCCGAGGCCGTCGCGGGCAAGCGGAACGGATCCTCGCGCCCGGCCCGGGACCGCGGCCGGGCCGCTGAGGAGGCCGGCCGCGCCGAGCCGGAGAACCGCGCCGCCGACGCCGAAGACCGCGGTGAGAAGACCGAAGAGGCGGCCGACGATGCCCGCTCGGACCGCTCGCGCTCGAACGAGACGGACACCCGATCCCGCCGACAGGGTCGCTCCGAGGCCCGCAGCGACAGCAACCGCGACGACCGGGGCGGCCGCGACGACCGTAGCAACCGCGACGACCGGGGCGGCCGCCGCAGCCGGGGTGACCGCAAGAACCGGGGCGACCGCAAGAACCGCGACGACCGCACCGAGGCCCGCAGCGACGACCGGGGCAACCGCGACGACCGGGGCGACCGCGGCAACCGCGATGACCGGGGCAACCGGGATGACCGCGGCAACCGCGACGACCGTGGAAACCGGGGTGACCGCCGCAGCCGCAACGAGCGCCGCCGCAACGAACGCAACGACCGCCGGGAGCGACGCGAGGAGCGCAAGAAACGGGTCTACGAGGGCCGACCCGAGTACATGGCTCAGCACGACCCGAACAAGACCGAACTGGACGGCATGATCAAGAAGATCGGCGTCCTGGAGGTCTTGCCCGACGGGTACGGCTTCCTCCGCTCCCCCGAGTACAATTACCTGCCGAGCCCGGACGACATCTACGTCTCGCCCTCGCAGATCAAGCGCTTCAGCCTCCAGCTCGGCGACACCGTCCTCGGAGACGTGCGCCCACCGAAAGAAGGCGAGCGGTTCTTCGCCCTCATCCAGGTCGATGAGATCAATGGGCGGCCGCCGGCCGAGCTGGCCGAGCGCCAGAGCTTCGACTTCCTGACGCCCCTCTACCCCGAGGAGCATCTCAATCTCGAGACCACCGCCAACGAGACGAGCATGCGCGTGCTCGACCTCTTCGCGCCCATCGGGAAGGGGCAGCGCGGCCTCATCGTGGCCCAGCCCAAGACCGGCAAGACGATCCTCCTCCAGAAGATCGCCAACGCCATCACGAAGAACCATCCCGAAGTCCACCTCATCATCCTGCTCGTCGACGAGCGGCCCGAGGAGGTGACGGACATGGAGCGCCACGTGGACGCCGAGGTCATCGCCTCGACGTTCGACCAGGAGGCCGAGCGCCACGTGGAGGTCGCCAACATCGTCCTGGAGAAAGCCAAGCGCCTCGTCGAGGCCAAGCAGGACGTGGTGATCCTCCTCGACTCCATCACGCGCCTGGCCCGCGCCCACAACACCGTCGCCCCAGACACCGGGCGGACGCTCTCCGGCGGCATTGAGGCCGGCGCCCTCCGCGGCCCGAAGAAGTTCTTCGGCGCGGCCCGCAACGTCGAGGAGGGCGGCTCGCTGACCATCATCGGCACGGCCCTCATCGACACGGGCAGCCGCATGGACGAGGTCATCTTCGAGGAGTTCAAGGGGACGGGCAACATGGAGCTCGTGCTCAACCGCCAGATGGCCGACCGCCGCATCTTCCCCGCCATCAACGTGGTGATGAGCGGCACCCGCCGCGAGGAGATGCTGATCCCCGAGGTGCGCCTCCAGCGCATCTGGATCCTGCGCAAGCTCCTGGCCGATATGGAGCCCATCCAGGCCATGCAGTTCCTGCTGGACAAGATGCGCGGCACGAAGGGCAACGACGAGTTCCTCGTCACGATGAACTCGTAAAGAAGGGGGGGGTGTGTGGGTAGGGAGGTAGACGGGTAGGATGGGGCGAAGGGCACCGACGCCCGACTCGCGTCCTCCCCATCATCCCTCCATACTTCCGTACCTCCTCCTCCTTTCACCCCGGCCCGCCGCTCCGCCGCGACGGGCCGTTCTGCTGCCCCGCCGGCCCCGCCGCACCGGCGGAACCCGCCGCCGCCGGTCGTGTGAAAGCCCCGCTACTTTCTCTACGAAACGAGATCCTGATGCTGGAACACGTCGAGTTCAAGGCCCTGCTGTTCGACATGGACGGCGTGCTCGTGGACGTATCACGCTCCTACCGCCGCGCCATCGAGGAGACCGTGCTGCATTTCACCGGGCGGAAGATCCACGCCAACACGGTACAGCGATACAAGAACCTCGGCGGGTTCAACGACGACTGGAAGCTGACCCACGCCATCATCACCGACAGCGGGATGGAGGTGTCGATGGGGCGCGTCGTCGAGGAGTTTCAGCGTCGGTACCGGGGCGAGAACTGGGACGGCTTCATCGCCGAGGAGCCGCCGATGATCCAGACCCGCACGCTCGACCGCCTCGCCCGGGGGCGCGTGATGGGCATCGTCACCGGCCGCCCCGAGGCCGAGGCCCGGTGGACGCTGGACCGCCTCGGCTGGAAGAAATACTTCCCGCTGCTGGTGGCCAAGGAGAAGCAGGAGAGCCGCGGCAAGCCCGATCCGTTCCCGCTCCAGCACGCCCTCGGCATCCTCGACGCCGCCGGCCTGAGCGTCCGCCCCGAAGAGGCCGTCTACATCGGCGACTCGGTGGACGACATGCGGGCCGCGCGCAGCGCCGGGCTCTGGGCCATCGGCGTGGTGCCCGCCTACCTCGAAGGGGAAGAGCACAGCGCGCTGCTCCGCGAGCGCGGGGCGCACCTCGTGCTGGACGCGCCGGATGCGCTGCCGGAGGTGATCGAGGGCTTCAGCGCCCGCGTGGCCCTCGAAGCCGGCGGCGAGCCGGAGAACTAGACCGCCGCCGTCGCGAATACGGGCGCCCTGCCGGCATTGCGTCGGCAGGGCGCCTTTCGTTGTGCCGGGGTTGGGTATCGCAGGCCGCCGGCGGGTACTCATTCCGCTCCCTCTCCTCCACCCTCCAGGCCGGCCCGCTCGGCCTCTCAGCCATGAAGGCGCTGCTCGTTTCGCTGCTTCTGCCCCTCCTCCTCGCGGGCTGTACCCTGCTCGACTTTGGGGGAGACGAAGAGACAATCACGGGGCCGGCCGGCATCCACGAAGGGCTCTTTACGCTCGGCATCGAAGACAGCGTCTTCGAGCCCTGCGGCCGCCGTGAGCGGTGGTGGGTCACGGGCGACGACGACGCCCTGCGCACGCTCGCCGGCGCGTACGTCGAGGCCGGCAACCGGGTGATCTTCGCGCGGGTGCGCGGCACCGTCCTCACCGGCGGTGACTACGGCAACTTCGACCGCTTCGAGAAGGCCATCGAGATCGCGTCCGTAGAGGTGGCGCGGCCGTTGCGGGTGGGCGACTGCCGCTGAGGCGCCACTACGAGGCCGCCTCGGCGACTTCGGGGGCCGGCGTGGCCTCGGCCGGCTCCGCCGGGGCCTCGCGGGCGGTAGGGTCGCCGTCGGGCTCGGGCAGGAAGTAATGCACGAGGAGCGCCATGATGAAGATGGCGACGGCGCCGATGGCCGTGTTGCTCAGGTATCCGTAGGCCGTATAGGCCA
Source organism: Rhodothermales bacterium (assembly GCA_033721675.1). GTDB lineage: Bacteria > Bacteroidota > Rhodothermia > Rhodothermales > JAWWAN01 > JAWWAN01. Next base: position 4,885 of record JAWWAN010000190.1, read on the forward strand.
GACCGGCCACCGCCGCGCCGAGGCCGATGCCGATCTGGCCCACCGCGACGGCCAGGCTCATCAGGATGCCGCGCCGGTGGTCCGCCACGAGCGCCGTCATCAGGCTCTGGAGCGGGCTGATGCGCATCGCCACCATCACCATCGCCACGGCGAAGAGGGCGTAGGCGATCCACATGGCCGTCACCAGGTAGGTGGTCACCAGCATCACCACGCCCAGGCCGAGGCACGAGATCACCACGAGCGGCTTGCGCCCGACGTCGTCCGAGACGCGGCCGGCGATGGGGCCGGCCACGACGTTCGCCAGGCCGCCGGCCAGGAAGAGCGAGGCGATCTGCTCGCCCCCGACGCCCAGCGTATTCTCCAGCCACGTGGGCAGGTAGATCACGTAGAGGCCGATAGAGAAGAACATGAGGAAGAACGCGACGACGGCCACCACCAGGATGGGCTCCTTCATCAGCGCGGCGTAGTTGCGCAGCGCCCGCCCCACAGACAGCCGGTGCGGGTCGCGCTCGACGTCCGGCTGCGGCACGTAGAACCAGATCAGCAGCCACGCCAGGCCCATCGTGGCGGCGAAGGCCAGGAACGGCATCCGGAAGTCGAACCAGTCCGCCAGGAGCGTGCCGAGCGGGATGCCGATGATCTGGCCCACGGCGATGCCGCTCATCACCCAGCCGTTGGCCCAGCCGCGCCGCTCGTAGGGGAAGTAGTCTCCCACGTAGGCCACGGCGCCGCCGCTGAGCATGCCGCCCGCCGCGCCCGCCAGCGCCCGCAGCACGAGCAGGGACGTGTAGCTGTCTGCCAGGCCGTGGAGCACGAGCGCGCCCGCCATGCAGCCCGTGCCGATGAGCAGGATGCGGCGGCGCCCGATCTTGTCCGAGATCGGGCCGGTGATGACGGCGAAGACGCTCAGCAGCACGGCGTAGGCCGTCACGAGCGTGCCCTGGAGCGTCGCCGGGATCGCCAGCGCCTCGCCGATGCGTGGCAGGATGGGCGCGATGATGATCACCTGGCTGCTGGCCGAGAAGACCATCAGCCAGAGCGCCAGCAGGATCAGGTACGTGTTCGTCTTGCGCTTGGGCACAGGGCGGGCGGGTGAGTCCGCAGCAAAAGATTGTTCCAACAACTTTTGGCGCCGGCCCAGGTTTCTGCGGGCCGCCGCCGCCTCGCCGCAGGACGGAAAACGGCATCGGTTTGTTACGAGGCGGCGGGGCGGCACAAGATACGACCCGGGCCGTCGCGAAACCGGAGGCCGGCGGGCCGGGCCGCCAGCAACAATGATGCCCGCCGCGGACGTGCAGGCGTGAAGATAACGATGGGCAGGGGCGTTTTGATGATTTGATAAACGAGGGGTAATCCACGGATAACAACCTCCGGCTATGTTGCCCGTGCAACTGCGCGAGTTTGGCACATCGCATCCGCTCCTTCATCCTGTGCAACCCCGCACCGATCTTGGAATGACCCATCCCCTTCGGCCCCTGTGTGGCGCGCTCGCGCTGCTCGGCCTGTTTCTGCTCGCTCCGCTCCCCGCCCTCGCCCAGCAGACCGGCACCATCGCCGGGACGCTCGTCGACTCGGAGACCGGCGCCCCCCTCATCGGCGCCAGCGCCATCCTCGAGGGCACCGCCACCGGCGCCGCGACGGACCTCGACGGCCGCTTCCTGATCCCGAACGTCGAGCCGGGCACCTACACGGTGGTGCTCTCCTACATCGGGTATGACCCGATGACGGTGCGGGGCGTGGAGGTGCGCGCCGGCGAGACGACGCGGATCGACGTGGCCCTCTCGGCCGAGGCGCTGGAAGTCGGCGAGCTCGTCGTCGAAGCCGCGGCGCTGACCAACACCGAGGCGGCGCTCCTGAAGCAGCGCCAGAAGGCGGCCGGCGTCTCAGACGCCATCAGCGCCGAAGACATCAGCCGGTCCGGCAGTTCGAGCGCGGCCGATGCGATGGAGAAGGTCACCGGCGCCTCCGTCGTCGCGGGCAAGTACGTCTACGTACGCGGGCTCGGCGATCGCTACATGAGCACCCAGCTCAACGGGGCCTCGCTTCCGAGCGCCGACCCGGACCGCAACACCGTCCCGCTCGACCTCTTTCCCTCCGAAGCGC
>JAWWAN010000191.1:0-6979 GCA_033721675.1 Rhodothermales bacterium
CGCGCCACACGCGCGAGGTTGGCGAACGTATATCCGTCGGCGAGGATGGCGCGCCAGCCGTCGGTGCCGAACTTTATGGGGTGGGGCATGCTTCGAGGCAGAGAACGGATGGATTTGAGATTGAGGAGTGATGGATGGCGATGGCAGAAGGGATCGCGTGGGCCGTGGGGCGCGAGCCCTACCTTCTCACCTCACCCAGCGCCGATCAGCAATCTGCAATCGATCGCCGATCAGCTACGCACGCCGGCCGCTTCGAAGGCGGCCGAGACAATCGTGCGCGCCTCGTCCTGGATCGCGCGCAGGTGGTCTTCGCCCCGGAAGCTCTCGGCGTAGATCTTGTAGATGTCTTCCGTCCCCGAGGGGCGCGCGGCAAACCAACCATTCTCGGTCACCACCTTGAGCCCGCCGATGGGCGCGTCGTTGCCCGGCGCGCGCGTCAGCTTCGCGGCGATCGGCTCGCCGGCGAGGGTGCCCGCCTCGACCATCTCGGGCGAGAGCTCCTTGAGGGCGGCTTTCTGCGCGGGCGTCGCGGGGGCGTCGATGCGCTGGTAGACGGGGCTGCCGAAGCGGTCTTCGAGCGCCGCATAGTGCTCGCCGGGGTCGCGGCCGGTCTTCGCCGTGATCTCGGCCGCCAGCAGATCCATGATGATGCCGTCCTTGTCGGTCGTCCAGACCGTGCCGTCGTGGCGGAGGAACGAGGCGCCGGCGCTCTCCTCGCCGCCGAAGCCGTAGCTCCCGTCCACGAGGCCGTCCACGAACCACTTGAACCCGACGGGCACCTCGGCCAGCCGGCGGCCCAGGCTCTTCGCCACGCGGTCGATCATCGAGCTGGAGACGAGCGTCTTGCCGACGGCGGCGTCTTCGCGCCAGCCCGCCCGGTGCTGGAACAGGTACTCGACGGCGACGGCGAGGTAGTGGTTCGGGTTCATCAGCCCGGCGCTGCGCGTGACGATCCCGTGGCGGTCGAAGTCGGGGTCGTTGCCGAAAGCCACGTCGAAGTCGTCCTTGAGGCCGATCAGGCCCGCCATGGCGTGCGGCGAGGAGCAGTCCATCCGGATCTTGCCGTCCTTGTCCACGGTCATGAACGCGAACGACGGATCGACGCGGCGGTTGACCACGGTGAGGTCGAGCCCGTAGCGGTCGGCGATCGGGTCCCAGTAGCCGACGCCGGCCCCGCCCATCGGATCGACGCCGAGCCGAAGCCCCTCGGCCCGGACGGCGTCGAGGTCGAGGACGGCGGCGAGGTCGTCCACGTAGGGCGTCACGAAGTCGTGCGTGTGCGTGGTGCCGGCGCGCAGCGCGCGTTCGTAAGGAATGCGGCGGACGGCCGCGAGGCCCGCTTCGAGAATCGCATTCGCGCGCCGCTCGATCCGGCCCGTGATCTCGCCGCCGGCCGGCCCTCCGGAGGGTGGGTTGTACTTGAAACCGCCGTCGTCCGGGGGGTTGTGTGAGGGCGTGATGACGACGCCGTCGGCCAGCCCGTCCGTCCGCCCCCGGTTGTAGGAGAGGATGGCGTGCGAGACGACGGGCGTGGGGGTGAACGCCTCCGGCGCGATGCGGAGCGCCGTCCCGTGCGCCGCCAGCACCTCGACGGCCGTGACGAAGGCGGCCTCGGAGAGCGCATGCGTGTCTTTGCCGATATAGAGCGGCCCGTCGATGCCCTCCTCGGCGCGGTACTCGGCGAGGGCCTGGCAGACGGCCAGGATGTGGGCCTCGTTGAAGCTGTGCGCCAGCGACGACCCCCGGTGCCCGCTCGTGCCGAAGCTGACGCGGTGCGTCGCCTCGGCGGGGTCCGGGCGCAGGGCATAATAGGCCGCGACGAGGCGGGGGATGTTCGTCAGCAGCGCGGGCGGGGCGGGCTTTCCAGCCAGGTCGTGGAGCGCCATCGGGGGAATGCAGGATCGATCATCGAGGACGGAAGACTGAAGATAGCGGATCGCGCACCGGGTTGCCGTTACGATACGACGAATCTATCCAGCGCACCCCTGCGCCCGCTCACCGCCGCACCCATGCAAACCGCATCGCCGGCCCCGTCAGACATCCCTCCGGTCCTCCCCACACCTCCCCCAGATCGGGTGCCGGGCGCGGGGCAGACCCAGCGATGAAGACGCTGCCGTGAGAGAAAGTCCCCCTCCGTGCGAAGGTTTGTCCCGAGTGGAGCCGAGGGAACTGGACAGGGGAGGTAGACCCACCGCGTCGCTCAGTTCAGCGAGAGTGCCATCCCGGTTTACCCCTCCTGTCCTCCCCTTTGCATGGGGAGGGACGTGTGGGGATAGCGCGGTGCCTGCCAGAAAAGTCCTCCTCCGTGCGAAGGCTTGTCCTGAGCACATCGGCTGCGCTCAGCACAGGCTCCGCCGAGGGAACGGGACCGGGGAGGTAGACCCACAGCGATCAGTCCGAGCACCGCTCCGGTCGCATCGAAAGCCGGTCTGATGGATGATTGCTGATTGGCGATGGATGAGTGCAGAGGGAGCGACACCAGGTTCCTTCCCTCACCCATCAGCAATCCATGCTCTGCAATCATCCATCGCATTGAGTCCTGTTATTCGTCCTGGCCTCTCGACTCGGCGTTGTGGAGCGGTGGTCAGCGTTCTCCGGCGGGAGCATCCGCCCGCTTCCCTGCCGCCATCAGCTCGCGGGCGCTCTCCAGGGCGGCCTCCGTCACCTCGGTGCCGGCCAGGAGCGCGGCCACCTGCTGCGCGCGCTCGGCGCCGTCGAGCCGGCGGATCTGCGTCCGCGCCCGGTTCTTCTCGATGCGTTTCTCTACGGCGAAGTGGACGTCGCCGAGGGCGGCGATCTGCGGGAGGTGCGTGATGGCGATGATCTGGTGGTAGTTGGCGAGGTCGTGCATGCTCTCGCCCACCTTCTGCCCCACCGCGCCGGAGATGCCGATGTCGATCTCGTCGAAGACGAGAATCGGGAGGCGGTCGCTCTTGGCGAGGATCGTCTTGAGGGCCAGCATGATGCGGCTGACTTCGCCTCCGGAGGCCACGCGCGCGAGCGGCCGGAGGGGCTCGCCGGGGTTCGTGGTGATGTAGAACTCGGCCTCGTCCATCCCATTGGCATACGCGCGCACGCGGTGCGGGGCCCGGCCGGCCACGGGCAGGTGGATCCAGCCGTCGGCGTCGTCTTGCTGGCGGAACCGGACCTCGAAGCGGCTGTGGGGCATCCCGAGCCGGGTCAGCTCGGCGACGATGCCCTGCTCGATGCGCGCGGCCACCTCGTGGCGCTTGGCCGAGAGCCGCTCGGCCGCCTCGGAGAGGTCGCGCTCGGCCGCCTCGATCTCGCCGGTCAGCCGCTGGATGGCGCCCTCGAAGTCCGCCGCGAGGTCGTACTGCTCGCCGATCTCGCGGCGATGCTCCAGCACGGCTTCGAGCGTGCCGCCGTACTTGCGCTTGAGCCGGTCCAGCTCGCCCAGCCGGTCGCGGATCTCGTCGAGCCGCTCGGGGCTGAACTCGATGCGCGCGTTGTAATCCTGGAGGAACGCGGCCGTCTCGGCCACCACGATCTGCGCGCTCTTGATCTCCTCCAGCGTCGGCTCGAAGGCGCGGTCGATGCGGGCGAGGTCGTGCAGCTCGTTACGGGCGAGGACGAGGAGGTCGTTGACGGCCGTGTCGTTCTCGAAGAGGAGTTCGTAGAGGCTGGCGGTCGCTTCGTAGAGCCGCTCGGCGTTTTCGAGCACGCGGCGCTCGTCTTCGAGGGCTTCCTCCTCGTCGGCCTGCGGATCGATCTCGTCGATCTCGCGGAGTTGGAAGGCATAGAGTTCCTTCTGCTGGCGCAACTCGCGCTCGCGCGCGACGAGTTCAGCGCGCCGCCGGCGGAGGGCCGCGACGCGCGCGTAGTGTTCTTCGTAGGTGCCCCGCAGCCCGCCCAGCCCCCCGAAGGCGTCCAGCAGCTCCAGGTGCGTCTCGGTGCGCAACAGCGACTGGTGCTCGTGCTGGCCGTGGAGGTCGATGAGCTGGGCCGCCACCTCGCGCATGAGGGCGAGCGTCGCCGGGGTATCGTTGACGAAGCCCCGGCTCTGGCTCTGCGTGATCTCGCGCCGCAGGATGAGCTGCGGCATCGGGTCGATCTGGTTCTCGGCCAGCAGCGCGTTCAGGCGCGGCGTCTCGGCCTCGTCGAAGACCCCCTCGATGACGGCCTTCCGCGCCCCCGTCCGCACGACCTCGGTGGAGGCGCGCTCGCCCAGGATCATTTTGAGCGCCCCCACGATGATGGACTTGCCCGCGCCCGTCTCGCCCGTGAGGATGTTGAGCCCGTTCTCGAACTCGATCTCCAGCTCTTCGATGAGCGCGTAATCGCGGATATAGAGGGTTCTTAGCACGGCGCCGATTCGCCCGGTTGCGTGGATATCATTCTGGGGCCAGCCAAGCCCTGCAGACCTCCTCAGCTCTTCAAGCTTTCAACGCTTCGGAAGCTTCTAGCCTTCAGGGCCAGCCAGGCTTTAGCAGAACGCCCAGCCTCTGAGGCCTGCCATGCGCCAGGAAATAGCCAGGCTTCAATGGCCATGCCTCCAGAGCCGGCTTAGCTCCAGCAGATAGCTAAGCCGGCAAGGCCTCCAGAGCCAGCTGAGCTCCAGCAGATAGCTAGGCTTCCAGAGCCAGGCCTCCAGAGCCAGCTGAGCTCCAGCAGATAGCTAGGCCTTCGTACGGGCGTATAATTATACGCCCGTACAAGCGCTTCTGCTCGCCCCGGCGAATCCAGCGGCGCAAGCGCTTCTGCTCGCCCCGGCGAATCCAGCGGCGCAAGCGCTCCTGCTCGCCCCGGCGAATCCAGCGGCGCAAGCGCTCCTGCTCGCCCCGGCGAATCCAGCGGCGCAAGCGTTTCTGCTTGCTCCAGCAATTTAAGCAGCGCAGGCGCTTCTGCTCGCCCCGGCGAATCAAGCAGCTCAAGCGTTTCTGCTCGGCTCCAGCGATCCTCAGATGGCGCAAGCGGTTCTTTCTTGCTCATGCGATCATCGGATGGCGCGAGCGTCTGCACGATCGGGCCGGCCGAGGCGATCTTATCGCCCGTGGCAGTGCTTGTATTTCTTGCCGCTGCCGCACGGGCACGGATCGTTGCGGCCAACTTTCTCGCCGACTACGACGGGCTCCTGCTTGGCCGTGGGGTCGCGCTCGGCGGCGGCGCTGCGGCCGTTGCCGTCCACCTTGACGCCGTAGCTCGGCTGGGCGGAGGCGTGCTGGCTGCGCGCCTTGCGGGCGTCCAGCCGGCCCCGGCGGGCAGACCCGTCGGCGGCCTGGCGGGGGGCGCGTTCGGCGACGGGGCCGGCGCGGACGACGAACGAGACGACCTCGTGGCCGAGTTCGTCCATCATCTCCTTGAAGAGCCGGAACGCCTCCATCTTGTACTCGATCAGCGGATCTCGCTGGCCGAAGGCGCGGAGGCCGACGCCCTCCTTGACCTCGTCGAGCGCGCGCAGGTGCTCGGTCCACTTCTCGTCGATGAACGAGAGCATGGCGGTGCGCTCCAGCGCGTCGACCACCTCGCGGCCCTGCGTCTCCATCACGTCCGCCACCTTGACGATCGTGCGGAGCTGGCGGCGGCCGTCGGTGAAATCGACGTAGACGCGCTCGGGCTTGTTCTCCTGGTCGCTCTCGGCGACGGGCTTGAGCGCCTCGTAGAAGCTCCGCGCGAGGGCGGCGCGCTTGCGGGCGTAGAACGTCTCGGCGCCCTCGTACGCCTTCTCGATGACGCCTTCCTCGCCGAGGTTGTAGAAGGACTGCGGGTCGATCTCGAAGTCGTAGGCGAGCGAGCGGCGCAGCTCCTCGCGCATCTCCTCGATGGCGCCCTCGCCGTGGTGGCGGCGCACGATGTCTTCGATGGCGCCCTGCATCATCGCCAGGATCTCGCCGTGGAAGCGCTCGCCCTTGAGCGCGTGCATGCGGCGGTCATAGATGACCTCGCGCTGCGCGTTCAGGACGTCGTCGTACTCCAGCTGGCGCTTGCGGATCGAGAAGTTGTTCTGCTCGACCTTCTTCTGGGCGCGCTCGATGCTCTTGGTAACCCACGGGTGCGTGATGACCTCGCCCTCGGGCAGGTTCAGGCGGTCCATCACCTTGGCGACGCGGTCCGGCCCGAAGAGGCGCATGAGGTCGTCTTCGAGCGAGATGTAGAACTGGCTCTCGCCGGGGTCCCCCTGGCGGCCGGAGCGGCCGCGCAGCTGGAGGTCGATGCGGCGGCTCTCGTGGCGCTCGGTGCCGAGGATGGCGAGCCCGCCGCGCTCCTTGACGCCTTCGCCAAGCTTGATGTCCGTACCGCGCCCGGCCATGTTGGTGGCGATCGTGACGGCGCCCTGCTTGCCGGCCTCGGCCACGATCTGCGACTCCTGCAGGGCGCGGTCCTGGCGGGCGTTGAGCACGTTATGCTTGATGCCGGCGCGCGTGAGCAGGCGGCTGAGCGTCTCGGAGACCTCGACGGACGTGGTGCCGACGAGTACGGGCTGGCCCTTCGCGTTGAACGCGCGGATCTGGTCGATGACGGCGTTGTACTTCTCCTTGCGCGTGCGGAAGACGAGATCCTCCTGGTCGTCGCGCGCGATGGGCCGGTTCGTCGGGACGACGACGACGTCCATGCCGTAGATCTTGTGGAACTCCTCGGCTTCCGTCTCGGCCGTGCCGGTCATGCCGGCCAGCTTGTCGTACATCCGGAAGTAGTTCTGGAGCGTGACGGTGGCGTAGGTCTGCGTGGCGGCCTGCACCTTCACGTCCTCCTTGGCCTCGATGGCCTGGTGGAGGCCGTCGGAGTAGCGGCGGCCGGGGAGGACGCGGCCCGTGTGCTGATCGACGATCTGCACCTTGCCGTCCTGCACGATGTACTCGACGTCCTTCTCGTAGAGCGTGTACGCCTTCAGCAGCTGCTCGATGGCGTGCAGGCGCTCGGCGCGGTCCGAGTAGGTGGCGTAGAGGGTCCGCTTCTGCTCCTCCTGCTCGTTCTGGAGGAGGTGGAGGTCGTTCTGGAGCTTGTGGTCGCGCTTCTCCTC
>JAWWAN010000192.1:0-6877 GCA_033721675.1 Rhodothermales bacterium
ACCGCGACTACTCTTCCCCGCCCCCGGCATCTCTCCCCGAGCCGCCCGCCGCGGTCCCCCCCCGCGGCTGTTCCGATCTTCTGGTCCATGCGCCCGTCTGCCGCCATCCCGCGCCGCCGCGCCACGGCGGAGGCGCCCCGCGCGTGGCCGACGCCGTCCTCGGCCTCGTCGACCCCTTCGACGACGCCGCGCTGCAGATCGGACGGATCGACGGCAACTGGCTCACCGGCCTGCGCCTCTACGACGTGACGCTCGTGCAGGGCGGCGAGAACCGCCTGGCCCACGCCGACACGCTGCGCCTGCGCTACCGCCTCCTCAGCCTCCTCGGCGGCACCATCCACGTCCGCGAGGCCGTCGCCGCCGGGCTCGACGTGGAGATGACCCAGCAGCCGGACTCGACGTGGGATCTGCTCTCGGTACTCCGCCAGGACACCACCGCCGCCGACACGAGTGCCGGCTTCGCCTTCGTCGTCGATCGGTTGCGTCTTCGCAACAGCACCTTCACCGCCCACTTCTACAACCCCCGCCGGGACTCGACGCTGCGCGTGCAGAACCTCGCCGCCGGGCTGGACAGCCTCCGCCTCGGCGGCGGCGGCGACGTCGCGCTCGTGGTGGACCATCTGCGCGCCGGCCTCCAGCCACCCGGCCAGGACTATGTGGCCGACCTGCGCGCCGAGGGGCGCCTCGTGGACGGCCGCCTCACCCTCAAGGAGTTCGCCTACCAGAGCCCGCGCACCGACCTCACCGCCGAGGGCACCGCCGCCCTCCCGAACGACACCCAGGACACCGTCCACGCCATCGACTTCCGCGTGCGCGCCGCGCCTGTGGCCCTGGCCGACCTCCACCCGTTCGTGCCTGCGCTCGACTCCACCGGCACCGCGACGCTCGACGCCCGCCTTACGGGTACCACGCAGAACCTGACCGTCGCCCTCGACGGCGCCCTCTCCGACGGCGCGACGCTCGACCTCGACGCCACCTTCGCGCTGGGTGAGGGTGTGGCCTACCAGCTCGACGGGCGCGTGCAGGACCTCGACCCCAACTTCTTCCTCGCCGACGACTTCGCCCCGACCCGCCTCAGCGGCACGGTCCGCGCCGACCTCCGGGGCGACTCCCTGGAGGTGCTCGACGGCACGGCCCGCCTCCGCCTCACCGACGCCCGCTACGGCGAGTATGCCCTCGACGGCGCCGTGGCGAGCGCCACCTTCCGCAACGGTACGGCTAGCCTGGACCTCGAGACCGCGCTGCGGGGCGCCCGCTTCGACGTGGACGGCACCGTCCGCCCCTTTGCCGCCGTGCCCACCTACGACCTTCGCGGGCAGGTGAGCAGCCTCGACCTCGGCCGCTTCACCGAGGGCGGCACCCAGAGCAGCGACATCACCGGCACGTTCCGCCTGGAGGGCCGCGGCTTCGCGCCGGACGAGGCCCGCGCCACGGCCACCGTCCAGCTCGCCCCCTCCCGCATCAACCGCTACACGATTCAGGACGGCCGCCTCACGGCCACCCTGGCCGACGGCGACCTCCGGTTCGACACCGCGCTGGAGCTGCCCGAGGGCGCCGTCGCCGCGCGCGGCACCGCCGACCTGGGCACCGAGACGCTCACCTACCGCATCGACGAGGGCTCCTTCCGCAACCTCGACCTCGCCGCCCTCACCGGAGACACCACCCGCAGCAGCCTCACCGGCACCTTCTCCCTCCGCGGCAGCGGCACGGACCCCGCCACCGACCTCCGCCTGGACGACCTCCGCCTCACCCTCGACGACTCGTACTACGGTACCTACGACGTCAACGACGCCACGCTCACCGGGCGCCTGCGCGGGGGGCGCCTCGACTTCGACCTCGCGGCCGACCTCGAAGGCGGCGACGTCGACGTGGCCGGCACCGCCCGCCCCTTCGACGGCGTGCCCACCTACACCCTTACCCGCGGCACCTTCGCGGACGTCGACATCGGCGAACTGACCGGCGACCCCACCCGGCAGAGCGACCTGACGGGCCGCATCCTCCGCCTCGACGGCCGGGGCTTCGACCCCCGGACCGCCCAGATCGACGCCGAGCTGGAGCTGTCCGAATCCTCCTACAACCGCCAGCAGATCGACGCCGCGCGCCTGACCGCGTCGCTGCGTCAGGGCCTCCTCGACCTCGACGCCACGCTGGAGACGCCCGAAGGCCAGACCCGCCTCGCCGGCCAGCTCGACCTCACGGGCGACGACCTCACGTTCGCCCTCGCCGAGGGCACCCTCACCGGCCTCAACCTCGGCGCCCTCCTCGGCATCGACGGCCTCGACACCGCCCTCAGCGGCACCGTCGACGCCTTCGACGTGCGCGGCACCGACCCCGAGACGATGCGGCTGCTGCTGGACATGGACCTCAGCCGGTCCCGCATCAACCGGGCCACGGTCGAGGCCGGCAGCCTCTTCGTCAGCCTCGACGACGGCTTCGCGCGCCTGGCGACCGTCCTCACCCTGGAGGAGGGCAGCGCCGTCGTCAGCGGCAGCGGGGCGCTCTTCGCTGAGCGGCCCACCTACGAGGCCCTCGGCCGCCTCACGAACGTGGACGTGGCCGCCCTCGCCGGGCTCGACACCACGCGCGCCCGCCTCACCGGCGCCTTCGGCCTCCAGGGCGAGGGCTTCGACCCCGAGACGATGCGGCTGGACGCCCGCGTAGACCTCGCCGAGAGCGTCTACGACAGCGTCCGCGTCGATACGCTCGCCACGCGCTTCACGCTCGCCGGCGGCGTGCTCGCGCTGGACACGCTGGCGGTGGCCTCCAACGTGGCGCGCGTCCGTGCCGGCGGCCCCATCGCCCTCTTCGACTCCACCGCCGCCTCGGACTTCCGCCTCCGCGCCGACCTCCGCGACCCCGGCCCGCTGCGCGGCTTCATCGGCGCCGACGTCTTCTCGCTCGGCGGGGGCGAGGTGACGGCCCACGTCCACGGGCCGCCCGGCTCGCTGCTCTTCGACGGCGCCGTCTCGCTCCGCAGCCTGATCTACAACGACGTCCGCCTCGCCGGCCTCGAAGGCTCCACCTCCGGGCGCTTCCGGCCCGGGCTGGAGCCCGAGCTGTTCGAGGTCCGCGCCGAGATGGGGTACTTCTCCCTCCCCGCCCTCACCGTGCAGGATACCGACTTCGAGGCCGTCTACCAGAACGACGAGGTCCGCTTCAGCCTCGGGCTGGAGGTAGACACCCGCCGGGATGCCCGCCTCAGCGGCCGCATCGACCTGCGGCCCGAGAGCCAGCGCTTCGTCGTCGAGGCCCTCGACCTCCGCTTCGACGACGACCGGTGGGAGCTGCTCCAGGAGGCGTCGGTCACCTACGGCGACGCCTACCGCGTCAGCGGGCTGCTGCTCTACAGCGACGACCAGCAGGTGGCCGTCGACGGCGTCATCGACCTCGACGGGGAGCAGAGCCTCGTGCTCACCATCGAGAACTTCCGCATCGGCGCCGTGGCGGACCTGCTCGAGTTCCGCGGCCTCGACGGCACGCTCGACGGCTCGCTCGTGCTCACCGGCCCGGCCGTGGCGCCCAACCTCGAGGGCACCCTCGCCTTCGACGTCATCTCGTTCGAGCAGGCCGTGGGAGACCTCGACCTGGCCGTCCGATACGACAGCCTCCGCCTCCACACCGAGGCGCTGCTGACCCACGTGGACGGCAGCACGCTCGCCCTCGACGGGTTCGTCCCGCTCGACCTCCGCCTGCGCGAACCCGAAGCGCCGGGGCAGGGCGCGGTGCAGGTGCGCCAGGCCGGGACCGTCGGCAGCGAGGAGGTGAACCTCGAACTCACCGCCGACCGCTTCAACATCGGATGGATCGAGCCCTTCCTCGACCCCGAGACCGTGCGCGAGGTGGAGGGCCGCCTCACCGGCGGCGTGACCGTCACCGGCACGTTCGACCGCCCCCTGCTGGCCGGCGAGGCGATGCTGGGTGACGCCCGCCTCGCCCTGCCCGCGCTCGGCGTCGAGTACACGGACGTGCGCGCCGAGGCCGTGCTGGCCGACAACCAGGTGCAGCTCGCCCACCTCGAACTCCATACCGGCGACGACGGCAGCCTCATCGGCCACGGCACCATCGACCTGGCCCAGCTCACCCTCGGCCAGTTCGACCTCGAAGCCAGCGCCGACGAGTTCCGCGCCATCGACACGCGTGAGTACCGCATCGTCACCGACGCCGACCTCCGGCTGCGCGGCACCACCGAGGCGCCCGTCGTCACCGGCACCGCCGAGCTGCTCAGCGCCGACATCTACCTCACCGAGACCACCGCCGCCAGCCAGTTCGGGCCGGTGCAGCTCACCGAGGCCGACGTCCAGATGCTCGAAAACAACTTCGGCCTCCGCCTCTCCGAGGCCGACACCTCCACGTTCGACCTCTACGAGGCCATGACGCTCGACCTCGACGTGCAGATGGAGCGCGACGTCTGGCTGCGCTCGCGCAAGAACCCCGACATGAACATCCAGTTCACCGGCGAGCTCGACCTCACCAAGGCGCCCTACGCCGAGGAGCGCATCTTCGGCACCATCGAGGTCATCCCCGAGCGCAGCTACCTCCAGGAGTTCGGCCGCCGCTTCAACCTCGAGAGCGGCACGCTCACCTTCAACGGCCCCGCCACGAACCCCTACCTCGACCTCGCCGCCCGCTACGACGTCCGCTCGCGCGGCAGCCAGGGCACCGAGATCGCCATCACGCTCGGCGTGGAGGGCCGCCTGGACGACCTCGACCTGGAGCTGACCTCCAACCCGCCCACCGACCAGACCAACATCGTCTCCTACCTCGCCACCGGCCGCCCCGCCGACAAAGCCTTCCGGCTGGGCGGCACCCTCGACGTCGGCACCGACCTCGCCCTCAGCCAGCTCACCAACGTCATCGAGAACGCGGCGGGCAGCGAGCTCGGGCTGGACGTGATCGAGATCCGGCAGGAGGGCTTGCAGGGCGCCACGATCACCGCAGGCAAGTACCTCTCGCGCAAGTTCTACGCCTCGGTGAGCTGGCCCATCAACTTCAGCGAGAGCGCCACCGAGGCCGGGACTCCGTCCAGCTCCGGCCGCGAGTTCACCGTCGAGTACGAGCTCTTCTACTGGCTGCTGGCGCGCCTCACGAGCGACGGCACGACCGTCCGCGTCAACCTCCTCTACGAATACGCCTACTGACCCTCCCGGTCCCCAGTCGCTAGTCCCCTCCCCACCCCCTATCTTCCCCCCCCACCCTCTGCCCTTCGCGCCCGGCCATGTTCCCCAAGACCCAGACCCACGACTCGCTGGCCGCCGCGTTCTTCGAGCGCGTCGGGGCGCTGGCGCAGTTCATCGCGCAGTTCTTCCAGCGCGTCTGGCGGCGGCCCTACGAGGTGCGGGAGCTGTTCAACCAGATGGACGAGGCCGGCACCAAGAGCCTGGTGCTCGTCATGGTCACCGGCATCTCCATCGGCGTGGTGCTCTCGATGCAGAGCCGTGGCACGCTGGCCCGCTTCGGGGCGGAGGCCGTGCTGCCGAGCATGCTCGCGCTCTCCGTCTTCAAGGAGATCGGCCCGGTGATCACCTCGCTCGTGCTGGCCGGGCGGCTCGGCGCCGGGATCGCCGCCGAAATCGGGTCGATGCGCGTGACCGAGCAGATCGACGCCCTCGAGGTGGCCGCGCTCAAGCCGTTCCACTACCTCGTCATCACCCGCGTGCTCGCCTGCGTCTTCATGTTCCCCGTCCTGACGATCTGCGCCGACATCATCGCGATGGTGGGCGGCTACATCGAGTCCGTCCTGGCCGCCAACATGGACTACCGCGTCTTCATCGACACCGCGTTCTCCAGCCTCCGCTTCTCGGACCTGCTGGTGGACACGGGCAAGACCAGCATCTTCGGCTTCATCGTGGGCATCGTGAGCTGCTACCTGGGCTACACGGTCCGCGGCGGCACGCGCGAGGTGGGGCAGGCCGCCATGCGCGCCGTCGTGCTCTCGTCCCTCCTCATCCTCCTGGCCGACGTGCTCGTCGTGCGGATCTCGCTGCTCATCTTCGGAGACATCTCGGGCTGATGGACGACCGACGACCCAACGACGACGCGGGCCGGGCGGCCGGGGGCGCGGCCGCGCCGGAAGCCCCGGCGGCGCCCGGCGGGCAGCCCCCGCCGGAGAACGTGGTGATCGAGCTGCGCGACATCACGAAGCGCTTCGGGGACAAGACCGTGCTGCAGGGCGTCTCGCTGGCCGTCGAGCAGGGCACCTCGGCCGTCGTCATGGGCGGCTCCGGCGCCGGCAAGAGCGTGCTCATCAAGCACATCGTCAAGCTCCTCGTGCCGGACGAGGGCGAGGTCTGGGTGCGCGGCGAGCGCATCGACACGATGACCGGCGACGCGCTCGACGCCATGCGCCTCCACATCGGCTACCTCTTCCAGAGCGGCGCCCTCTTCGACTCGATGACCGTCTTCGAGAACCTGGACTTCCTGCTCCGCCGCCATTCGCCCCTCACGCCCGAGGAGCGCCGCGACCGCATCGACGAGACCCTGAACTGGGTGAACCTGGCCGACAAGGCCCCGCAGTACCCGGCCGAGCTCTCCGGCGGCCAGAAGAAGCGCATCGGGCTGGCCCGCGCCATCATCCTCGAACCCGACCTCCTGCTCTACGACGAGCCCACCACCGGCCTCGACCCCGTCTCCGTCCGCACCGTCTCCGACCTCATCGTGCGCCTCCGCGACGATCGCGGCATCTCGTCGATCGCCATCACGCACGACCTGCTCTGCGCCGAGATCATCACGGACCGCGCCCATTTCATCTTCGAGGGCGAGATCCTGGAGAGCGGCACGCTCGACGCGCTGCGGGCCTCCAGCCACCCCGAATTGCGCAACTTCTTCGGCACCTGACGGTTTGGGTCGGTAGGCGCCCGGCTCTTCTCTCCGCAGCGAG
>JAWWAN010000193.1:0-6873 GCA_033721675.1 Rhodothermales bacterium
GCCATCGGCATGTTCCGGGCCTCCGGCGCGCTCGACTTCCTGACGGATCTGCTGCGGCCGCTTCTCAGCGCCATCGGGATTCCGGCCGAGGTGGTCCCGATGGGGCTGGTGCGCCCGCTCACCGGCTCCGGCTCGGCGGCCATCGTGCTGGACATGATCAACCAGTTCGGCGAAGACTCGCTGCTGGTGAAGATGGCCGCCACCATGTTCGGTTCTACCGAGACCACCTTCTACGTGATCGCCGTCTATTTCGGCGCCGTCAACGTCCGCAAGACGCGCCACGCCGTCCCGGCCGGCCTGACGGCCGATATCTTCGCGATGGTGGCGGCCGTCTACGTCGTCCGGCTGTTGTTCGGATAGCGGCCGGACGCGCCGCGCGCCCATGCCCCGCCTCTTCATCGCCATCGACCTGCCCGAGGCGCACCGCGCCGCGCTGGCGGCCCTGCGCGACGACGCGCTGGCGGCCCGCTGGACCCGTCCGGGCCAGCACCACCTCACGCTGCGGTTCGTGGGCGAGGTCCCCGAGGCGGTTGCCCGACGCCTCGAAGCGTCGCTGGCGGCGGTCCAGGCCCCGCCCGTGCCGATGCAGATCGAAGGGCTCGGCGCCTTCCCGTCGATGCGGCGGCCGCGCGTGCTGTTCGCCGGGCTCCCTGAGGCGCCGCGCCTGGCGGCCCTGCGGCACCAGGTCGAGGACGCCGTGCTCGGCATCGGGCTGCCGCCGGACCCGAAGCCGTTCCGCCCGCACGTGACGCTGGCGCGCCTGAAGCGATGCCCGCCCCGGCTGGTGCGGGCGTTCGTGCGGCGCCACGAATCCCTCACGCTGCCGCCCTTCGAGGCGAAGCGGATCGTCCTCTACGAGAGCGTCTTGCGGGCGGAGGGCGCCCTGCACCGGATGCGGGCCGCGTACCCGCTCGCAGGATAGCCCCGGTCAGCTCAGGTGCGTCGGGGGCGGGGGCGGGTCGCTCGCGGGGAACGATTCTTTCAGGATCTCGTCGCGGCGGTCTTCTTCGTCCTGGTCCGTCGGCTCGTCGTCGCGGTCTTTCTTCTTCTTGTCGTGTTTCTTGCCGGCAGCGGCGAGGACGGCCAGGAGCGCCGGCAGCGCGCGGGGGTAGGCACGCGGCCCTCGGGGACGTGGCATCGGTTCGGGGATCGGCAGGTGGAGAGGAGCGGCATCGTGGCAGTATACGCACGGCGCGAGCCGGCGCCTTCAACAATCGGGTAACTCCTGACGCCCCCGGCGACGGACCCGCGCGCGGGCTGGCGAGTTGCAGCCCCGGGCTCCCGGCATGCGGTTTGCACCCTGCCGGGCATCCTGAATGCATGCCCACCATCTGACGATAACCCCGATGAACGCTCGCTCTTTCTTTCTCCGCATGGCGCTCGCCCTCGGCATTGTCCTCTTGGCTGGACAGCCGGCCGCCCACGCCCAGGACGCCGACGCCGTGTTCGACCGGCTCCAGAAGAAGTACAACAGCCTGCAGGCCCTTCGCGCCGAGTTCACCCAAACGATGACGTCGTCGTTCTCCGAGGAGGCGGCGCGTTCCAGCGGGACGCTCATCCTCCAGGGCGACCAGTACCGCGTCGAGACCGGCGCGCAGGTGCTCGTCGCCAACGGGAGTGAGACGTTCGTGTACCTCCCCCAGCAGAAGCAGGTCATCATCAACGACGCCACCGACGACGAGACGGCCTTCAGCCCCTCGGAATTTCTCACCCGCTACGACGAGCGCTTCCGCGTGGAGCGCGTAGAGACCGAGACCGTGGCCGGCGCCCGGCACTTCAAGCTCACGCTCGCCCCGCGCGATCCGTCGTCGTTCTTCCGGCAGGCCACGCTCTGGCTCCGCGACCGGGACGACATCATCACGCGGCTCGAAGTGCTGGACGTCAACGAGACGCGCATGCTCTTCGAGCTGAAGAACGTAGAGCTGAACCCGCGCCTGGAGAGCACCACGTTTATCTTCGAGGCGCCCACCGGAGTCGAGGTCATCGACCTGCGCTCCTGACGAAACCTGCGCGTCTCCCGCGTTTTTCAGGAAGCGGAGAGGGCCCCGTGCCTTCTCCGCTTTTTTTCTGCCCGATCCTTTCGTTCCGTGACCGCTCGTCTCCGCCGCTCCGCTCTGCACCTCGGCGTCTTCGCCCTGGCCGCCCTCCTGCTCTACCTGGCCCTGCGCGGGGTGGACTTCGGCGAGGTGGCCGGCGCCCTCCGCGCGGCAGACTACCGGTGGCTGCTGCCGCTGGGGGTCGTGGTGATGCTGAGCCACTGGATCCGGGCGTGGCGATGGCAGGCCCTGTTGGAGGCCCTCCCCCCGGACGCGCCGGGCGCAGCCCCGCCGCGCGTGCCGGTGAGGACGGCATTCTACTCGCTGATGATCGGCTACATGGTCAACTACGCCGCGCCGCGGGTGGGCGAGGTGGTACGGACGGCCAACCTGGCGGCGCAGGAACGGCTCTCGTTCAGCAGCGTGCTCGGCACCGTCGTCGTCGAGCGCATGCTCGACGTGGTCGTGCTGCTGCTCGGTCTGGGCAGCGTCTTCGTGCTGTTGCTGGACCAGGCCGCGGCGCTCGAAGATCTCTTCCTAGCGCCGCTCCGAGACCGTCTGGAGGCCCTTCCGCTGGCGGCCCTGGTGGCGGCTACGGCGCTGGGATCCAGCGTAGTCGTCTTCGCGCTGCGCCGGGCGCTACGCCGTTCAGACTCGCGGCTGCGGCTGCTCTGGAACCGGCGGCTGCGCCCGCTGATCGCGTCGTTCCGGGACGGGCTGGCGACGCTCTGGCGAGCGCCGCGCCGGGGCGTGCTCGTCTTCAGCACGGTGGCGATGTGGAGCTGTTATCTGCTGATGGCCTACCTGCCGTTCGTGATGCTCCACATGACCGATCCGTACGACCTCTCGCTGCTCGACGCGTGGAGCGTGATGCTGCTCGGGGCGGTCGGCGTCGCGATCCCGTCGCCGGGGGGCGTCGGCTCGTATCACTATCTTACGATCCAGTCGCTCGTGCATCTCTTCGGCGTCGCTGCGGCGCCGGCAGCCACGTATGCCCTGCTCGGCCATGCGGCCCAGATGCTGCTCTACCTCACCGGCGGCGCGTTGTGCCTCGTCTTGCAGGGATCCAGCCTGGCCGCGGTGCGCGCCCGCGCCGAGGCTTCCCAAGGCCACCCGAACGCGCCCGATGCGTCTTCTCCCGCGATCCACCATGACGAGCCGCCCCGCTGACGTGCTTCGCTGCCTGCCGCTCCTGGCCCTCCTGCTCCTGCCAGCCTCGCGCGCCGGCGCCCAGAACACCCCCCTGCCCGCCCTGCTCGACGGCCCGCCGCGTGAGGCACCCGGGGCCGCCTTTGACCAGCAGCACCTGGACCTGGATCTCCGGCTCGACGTGGAGGCGGGGCAGGTGCGCGGTACGGCTGCCCTCTACCTCGACCGTCTCGACGGCCGCGCCGACACGCTCCGCCTCGACGCCGCCGGCCTCGCCGTGGACAGCGTACGGCTCGCCCTGCCCGATTCGGCTTTCGCCCCCGTCTCCTTTCTCCACGAGCAAGACCGCCTGCTGATCCCGCTGGATTCGTCGGTGACGGAGGCGTTCGTCGCCGAGGTCAGCTACTCGGCACGCCCTGCATACGGGCTGCACCTGCGTGCGGAGCCCGGGCGCCCGGCGGCCTGGACGGATGGACTCCCCGGCTCCGCCCGCTTCTGGATTCCGTTGCTCGACGACCCCGGCGACCGCCTGACTGCCCGCCTCCGCTTCACCGTCCCACCCGGCCTGCGGCTGGCCGCCTCCGGCCGCAGGACCGGCGAGGAGCCCAGCCCGGACAGCCTCCGCACGGTCTCTTTCTCGATTGAAGACCCGCTGGCCCCGCACCATCTCGGCGTCGTCGCGGGCGTCCACGAGGCGACCACCGAGACCGTACGGTTGCCGGGCGGCGCTTCTGTGGACCTCGCCACGTGGATCTACCCCGAG
Source organism: Rhodothermales bacterium (assembly GCA_033721675.1). GTDB lineage: Bacteria > Bacteroidota > Rhodothermia > Rhodothermales > JAWWAN01 > JAWWAN01. The sequence continues at coordinate 3,949 of JAWWAN010000193.1, forward strand.
CACACCGGCGATGCCGTCCGCACCTTCGGGCGGGCCGCCGCCATGTTGCGGTTCTTCGCGGGCTACCTGGGCGTGCCTCCCCCCACCGAGCAGATCGCGCTGGCCGTAGTGCCCAGCACGCTACTGGCCGAGGGCAGCGTGGCGGGGATCGTGCTGTTCGAGCACGCGGCGGTCGTCGATGCGCGCGGCGCCCTCACCGACGACCCCGACCCCGCCCTCGCGCGCGCGCTGGCACGGCAATGGACCGGAATCCGCACGACGCCGGGGTGGTGGACGGACGACTGGATCACCGAGGGGTTGGCCGCCTACCTGGCCGCCCGCTACCTGCTTGAGGCGCGCGGGGACGCCGCCTTCGAGGACGCCCTACACGCGCTCGGCGAAGCCTATCTGGCCGAGGCGCGCACCTATCGCCGCCCGCTCGTCTGGGACCGGTGGGACGACCCGCTGCGCCTCCGCGACGCCCATGCCGCCAGCAAGGGGGCGCGGGTGTTTCACCTGCTGCACCAGCGCCTGGGTGACGATGCCTTCCGGGACGGCCTCCGGCGCTTCCTCACCGCAGCGGCCTTCGAGCCGGCTACGACGCAAGACCTGCAGCACGCCTTCGAGGCCGCCTCCGGCACGAGTCTGTCCGCCTTCTTCGAGCTGTGGACGCGCGGGGCCGGGCATCCGGCTCTGGCGCTGCGATACGAGCACGACCCCGACGCGGGCACGCTCACCTTCTTCGCGGAGCAGACGCAGCAGGGCGCGCGGGTGCCCCTCGTGTTCCCCCTTCGCCTTCCCATCACGGTCCATGCTCTTACGGACACGGCCCGGTTCGCGCTGCCGCTGGAGGAGCAGGCGCAGGAGCTGACCGTGCTGTTCGCCTCGCGCCCCCGCTTCGTGGCGGCCGACCCCGACGCGGCGCTCCTCGCCGAGATCACCGTGGAGCAGGATGTGCGCGCCTGGGTGGCCCAGTTGCGGCACGCACCCTCAGCGGCTGCCCGCCATGCCGCCGCGCAGGCACTCGCGAATTTTGCCGACGACCCCGCGCTCGGCCTCGCCCTCCGGAATGCGCTCCACGAGGAAGCGCATACGGGCGTGCGCCGTGCCCTGGCCCGCACCCTCGGCGGCCTGCCGCCCTCCGAGGCGGTGGAGCGGGCGCTGCGCGAGGCCGTGGTGGAGGAGCCCGACGCCCGAACCCGAGCGGCGCTGCTGGACGCCCTGGCGGCCTATCCCGGCTCGGCCGTGCACGCGCTCGCGATGGACCGCGCGCAGCACGATGAGAGCTACGCCGTGCAGGCGGCGGCCGTCTCTTTGCTGGCCCGCACCAACGCGCCTACCGCGCTCGACGTCGTCCGGTCGGCGCTCATCACGCCATCGCACCGCGAGATCATTCGCCGCACGGCCCTCGGCGCCCTCGCCCACCTGGACCTCCCCTCGGGCGACGCATTGGACCTCGCCCTCCCCTATGCCAGCTCTACCCATCCGGCAGCCGTACGGGCTGCGGCCGTCGCGTTCCTGAGCACGCTGGCGCCGCGCGAGCGCCGTGCGCTGGATCGAATCGCCCGGTCGCTGGAGGATCCCGAGGCCTCCGTCCGGCGGGCCGCGATCCGCGCGCTCGCGGCCGTGGGCACCCCTGCCGCCCGCGCCGCCCTCGCCGCCCGGCGCGATGCAGAGCCGGTGCCGTTGCTGCGCAGCACCATCGACGCAGTCCTCCAGGGCGTCCCTCTTCCCTGATCCGCGCTCTTCCTCCGCCCACGCTGCCGGCCGCAGACGGCTCACTCCACCCATCCCACGGCTCGCTTCCCCAACGGTACCATTCGGGGGGAATCCGTGGGCAGGGCTCGCCAATTGCCCTACCCTGTATCTACCCTGTTTCCGGTTCGGGCAGCCGGCACCGGCTCCGGACCGATCCCGCCAACCTCATCAGTGACAGGTCCCATGGAAATGGTTAAAGAAGGTGGTGCCAATCCGCTGGCCGGCCTTATCGATGCGCAGGTCTACGACCTGCTGGCCTCGCACAATCTGCTCAACGAGAAGGGCGTGCGCGATTACCAGATCCGCAAGCAGTTCCGGGAGATGCGCCGGCAGAACGTCCCCGCCTACGATGCCATCGAGAGCCTGCGGGAAGAATATCCGTACCTGCAGTTCGACACGATCCGCAAGATCGTCTACAAGCTCAACGGCAACCGATAGCACGACCCTCACGAGGATGATGCCCCGGCGTCGTCCTCGCGGTCGTTCAGCGCCTCACGCGTCCGGGCGGCGGCGAACAGCAGAATGCCGCCCGCCACCGACACGTTGAGCGATTCGGCGTGCCCACGCAGCGGGATTGCCACACGCACGTCGCAGACGCCGGCCACGCGCGGCCGCAGCCCGGTCCCCTCGCTTCCCATCACGAGCGCGAGGGGGCGGTCCCAATCCATGTCCCAGACGGTCGTCTCGCCGTCGCCCGCCGCCCCGGCCACCCAGTACCCCCGCTCCTTGAGCCGTAGCAACGCCTCGGCCAGGTTGTCCACCCGTGCGATGGGGATGCGGCTGGCCGTCCCCGCACTCGCCTTGACCGTCGTCGCGCTCAGCGGCGCCATGTGCCGCGCCGGCACCAGCACGCCGTCGGCGCCCGCAGCCACGGCCGAGCGCAGCAGCGCCCCGAAGTTGTGCGGGTCCTCGATCCGGTCGAGTGCGAGGAGGAGCGGCTTGCGTTGTTGCACCGCGTCGTAGGTGGGTGCAATGGCCCCAAGCATCGCGTCCAGGTCCTGATACGTGATGGGCGCGGCCATCGCCACGACCCCCTGGTGGGTGAGGCCGGGCGCGATCCGGTCCAGGCGCCCGGCCGGAACGTACTGCACGGGCACGCCAGCCTGGTCTGCGGCATGCCGAAGCGCATCGAGCCCACGGGCCCCCTTCTGGAGCATCACTTTTTCGAGGCGGCCCGCCTCGCGGCCA
>JAWWAN010000194.1:0-6843 GCA_033721675.1 Rhodothermales bacterium
GCCCCGGATCCTGCGGCCGTACGGGGACGTCGTGCGCGAGTACTTCAGCGAGGAGCGGGTGCGGGCACCGATGGTCTGGATGGCGGCGCAGTCCGGCCCGCCGCCCACCGAGCCGATGACGGGGCCGTTCGTGCTGTGGCACCCGCTCTATCACGAGGGCGGTGTGGCGCGGCCGCGCGGCGGCTCCGGGATGCTCACCCAGGCGCTCCGCCGCCACCTCGAAGCCCACGGCGGCGTGGTGCGCACGAGCACCCCGGTCGATGAGATCCTCGTCGAGAACCGGCGTGCGGTGGGGGTGCGGACGGGCACCGAGATCGCCACGGCGCGCGCGGTGCTCGCCGGGACGCACGTGCTGGAGACCTTCGGGCGGCTGCTCCCAGAAGAACATCGTCCGCCGGGCGCCACCGACGTCCGCGTGGGCAATGGCTTCGGCGCCGTGCTCCGGCTCGCGCTGGAGGCGCCCGTAGAGTACCGTGGGGATCCGGGGCCGGGGGCCCGCACCGGCCTCCAGCTCCTCTGCCGAGACACGGCCCAGATCCTCACCGCCTACGCCGACTATCTGCGCGGCGAGCCGGCCGCCGACCCGCCCCTCGTGGCGATGACGTTCTCCGCCGTGGATGACACCCTCGCGCCGCCGGGCGCCGAGGTGCTCTGGCTCTGGGCGCAGTACTATCCCTATGCGCTCTCCGGCGGACGCCACTGGGATGCCATCGAGCGGGACGTCGCCGACCGGATCCTCGATGCGTTCGAGCAGTACGCGCCCGGCACGCGCGGCAAGATCGTCGGGCAGCTCTTCCAGCATCCGTTGTGGCTGGAGCGCGAGCTGGGGCTCTTCCGAGGCAATGTGATGCACCTGGAGATGAGCATCGACCAGATGTTCATGCTGCGGCCGTTCCTCGGGGGGAGCCGGTACCGGACCCCCCTCAAGGGGCTCTACCTCACCGGCGCCAGCACCCACCCCGGGGGCGGCATCATGGGGGCCTCCGGCCGCAATGCCGCCCGCGTGCTCCTCCGCGACCTCGACCGGCGACGGCTGTGAGCTATCTGGTTTTCCTCCTCGTCTTTCTCGTGCCGCCCGTGCTGGCGCTGGCCGCGACCCTGCCGAAGCCGCTGGCCGGCCGGGGGGGGCTGCGGGCGCGCATCGCGCTTCCGCTGGTCGCCCTGATCGCGCTCGTCTATACGACGCCGTGGGATAACTACCTCGTCTACCGGCGCGTCTGGTGGTACGGGCCGGACCGGGTGCTCGCCACCATCGGCTACGTGCCCATCGAGGAATACGCGTTCTTCGTGCTCCAGCCGCTGCTCGCCGGCCTCGTGCTCTACCACCTCCTGGCCCGATGGCCCGAGCCGTCGCCCGAGCCGGGGCGGCGCTGGCCGGGCGCCCTGGTCTACGGCGCCGGCACGCTGGCCGGCGGGGCGCTGCTCGCCTCCGGGGCCGAGAGCGGGCTCTATCTGGGGCTGATCCTCGCGTGGGCCTGCCCCGTTCTGCTCGGCATGTGGGTCTTCGGGGGGGGCTATCTGGCCCGCCACCGCCGCGTACTCCTCCTCGCCATCGCCCTGCCGACGCTGTATCTGTGGGTGGCGGACCGCATCGCCATCGGGCTCGGCATCTGGGACATCTCCAACCAGTACTCCTTCGACGTCGATCCGCTCGGGTTGCCAGTCGAGGAAGCCGTGTTCTTTCTCGTCACCAATCTGCTCGCCGTGAAGGGTACGATGTTGTTTCTTTTCGGCGACCGGATCGCTGGGGAACGGGATCGGGTTAACGCCTCGGGAGCGGAGGGCACTTTGCCCGCCCCCCGGGGTTAGAACGCCGTATCACTTTTGCCAATCCGCAGGGTCCACCCCCATGACTGCCGTTCCAGAGATCACGGTTCAGGAGCTCAAAGAATTGATCGACGAAGGCCAGGCTCCGGTCCTTATCGACGTGCGCGAACCGGCCGAGCACGCCGCCTCTCGCCTCGAGAGCACCCTGGTTCCGCTCGGCGAGCTGCCCCTGCGGGTGGACGAGATCGAGCCGCACCGCGAGGAGGACCTGGTCGTGGTCTATTGCCGCTCGGGGGCACGTTCGGCGCGGGCCGTCCAGTTCTTGCAGGCCCATGGCTTTACGAACGCGCGCAATCTTCGGGGAGGCCTGCTGGCGTGGCAGCGCGAGATCGACCCCTCGATGCCGACGCCCTGACGCCGTGGCCTGAGCCGATGCCCCTCGACCCGGACGCCGTCCGCGCGGGCCGCCTGCCGATCCCTGTGCTTACCGGCCCCACAGCCGTCGGAAAGACCGCGCTGAGCCTCGACGCCGCCGAGCGGATGGGTGCCGAGATCATCTCGGCAGACAGCCGCCAGGTCTACCGGCGCATGACGATCGGGACGGCCAAGCCGACGGCGGCCGAGCTGGACCGCGTGCCTCACCATTTCATCGACGAGCTCGACCTCGGGGATCCTTTCTCCGCCGGCGCCTTCGCCCGTGCCGCCACCCAGCGCATCAGGGCTATCCTCGAACGGGGCCGCCTCCCGCTCGTCGTCGGCGGCTCGACGCTCTATCTGCACGCCCTGATCCATGGCCTGGCAGACATCCCCGACGTAGCTCCTGCCGTGCGGCGTGCCATCGAGGAACGTCTGAGGCAGCAAGGCGGCGAGGCGCTCTACGCCGAGCTGCAGCGCCACGACCCCGACGCGGCCGCCACGCTCGACCCGACGAAGACCCAGCGGCTGGTGCGGGCGCTCGAAGTGCTCGAAGCCACCGGCCGGCCCCTGTCTTCCTTTCAGCAGCGGCAGCCCGCGTCCCCGTTTCGCTACCAGGTCGTGGTGCTGCACCGCGAGCGGGCCGAGCTGTACGAACGCATCAACCGCCGCGTCCTTGCCATGCTCGAGGCCGGCTTGCTGGACGAGGTGCGCGCGATTCTGGCTGAAGGCGTCGATCCGCGCACCAATGCCCTCCGCACCATTGGCTACCGGGAACCGATCCGGCATCTGCGCGGGGACATCGGGTACGGTGAGATGGTACGGCAGATCCAGCGCAACAGCCGCCGCTACGCCAAGCGCCAGCTCACCTGGTTTCGGCGTGAGCCGGACTGGCGCTGGGTGCCTGTAGGAGACGCCGATCGTGTGAGTCTGTTCGACTTGCAATAACGGATTACCTCGCTGCGAGAACGAACGCGGCTTGGCGATGCACCAGGCGGCCCCGCCGGCGCTCGGAGAGGACGGTGGCCCCTTCGTCCTCGAACAGCGTTCGCCAGGCCGCGCGCCGTCTGAACTGCACGTGCTCCTCCTGCCCGCGCATCAGCCCACGCGAACGCACCCGGTTCGCCCATCGGTCCAGCCGTTCGAGCAGGTGCCGGTCCCACGCCTTCTCGTAGACGGATTCCACCACGACCACCCTCCCCTTCGTCACCCGCAGCGCCTCGCGCACCACCGCGCGCGGATCTTCCGCGTGATGCAGGACGAAGTAGAGCACGGTGACGTCGAACGCATCGTCGCCGAACGGCAGGTGCTGGCCGTCGTAGAGGACGTGCGGCAGGCCGGTGCGGTTCATCGGGAGCACGTCGGCCAGGGTGACCTGCACCCCCCTCCCCTCTCCTAGAATCGCCCCTACGTACCCCTCCCCCGCCCCCAGATCCAGCACATGCAGAGGGCGCTTGATGCGGGGCAGGAAGGGCTGGATGAAGCGTATCTTGCGTCGCGCGCGGGCGCGCTGGAGCGATTCGAAGCCCCGTGGCGCCGTCTGTACGAGCGCCAGCACGAACCACCCGCCCCACCCGGCGGCGACGAAGCTCCAGTACGGACCGCCGACGTACAGCAGGTAGGTGCCGATCGAGGCGAGCCCCAGCCAGTGCCAGTGCCACGGCGGCGACGGCCGGAACACGGCGAGCGCGAGGATCCCTAGCAGGTACCAGGGATGCACCGTGGTGGCGCAGACGAGAAACCAGCCGATGACGAGGAGCATCGCCCGCCCTAGCGGCCAGCGGTGGCGGGCATCGAGCAGATAGAACACCGGCAGCCCGGCGAGGAACAGCGCACGCAGCGCCGGCCCGAGTTGCTTGCTCACGTCCACGCCGTAGAGGACGTCGTATCCCTCTTTCAGGAAGTAGTAGATCCCTGCGTTGAACTCGAAGAGGAGGGCATAGAGGTCGAGCGAGGTGCGGAGGTGGGGGAGGACGTAGGGGGCCGCGTACGGCAATGCAATAACGGCTGCCAGGGCGAGCCCCGGCCACACCCCCCGCGCGCCGAACCGCCGCACCAGCAGCGGCAGCAGCACGAACGGATACAGCTTCACCCAGCCCGCCAGCGCCACCGCCATCGACGCGCCGGCCCCCTGCCGCCGCCGTGCGAACCACACCGCGAGCACCAGGAAGAGCACCATCGCGTTCTCGGTGTGCGCCTGCCCGGCGGTCTCCAGCAGAACGAGGGGGTTCCAGGCATAGAGCACGAGCTCGCGCGCCGCCACCATGCGGGCGAGCAGTAGCAACGCCCCGACCTCCATCCCGATGAGCAGCGCCTTGATCAGGTAGAAGCTGGCCTCCCATCCATAGCCGTACACGAGCCCCCCCACAGCGAATAGCCCCTGCGAGACGGGCGGGTAGACCGAGAAGTACGCCTTCGAGTTGAGAGGGGCATAGACCGGCTCCCCCTGCAGATGCGCCAGCGCCGGGTCAGACGGCCGGTACTGATAGGGATTGACGCCTTCCGCCTGGACGAGCCCGTCCCAGACGTAGCGGTAGGCATCGTCGGAGAGCGACGGGGGGAGCCAGGCCAGCAGGAGCCGGAAGAGGAGCGCAAAGACCAGCACGCGCCGCGTGGTGAGGCCGCCGTGCCACCAGGCCCCGAGCACGAGCACGCCGCACGCTACCGCCATCGCCACGAGCCACGGCCAGCGTGCCGCCTGTGCGGCCAGCACGCCCATCCCCGCCACCGCGAGCGTCAGCGCGAGCAGCAGGGCCGGGGCGGCGAGGCGGCGCAGCATGGGGCGCAGGCAGGCTAGGGACGATGCAGCACCAGGCGCAGGCGTCGCCCTCCGTCTTCGATGGCGACCTCGTCTGCGAATTCTTGCATCAGGAAGAGGCCGCGCCCCCGGTCATCGAGCAGGTGATCCTTGGCCAGCGGATCGGAGACCTCAGCAGCGGCGAAGCCCTCGCCTTCGTCCTTCACGTCGAGCACGATCCGGTCTGGCAGCGCGCGCAGGGCGACCGTCACAGTCTTCGAAGCGTCGAACTGGTTGCCGTGCTCCATCGCGTTCGTCACGGCTTCGCTCACCAGCAAGACGACGCGGTAGGCCAGATCTTCGTCGTCGGTGATCCGCTCCATGAAGGTCTGCGTTTCCTCGACGAAGCGCTCCAGGTGCTCGAACGAGCTGGGCAGCGTGCGGTGCAGCGCTTCGGGGGCCGGATCTGAGGGCATACGCACGGCGCGGATCAGATGGAAGGAGGGGCGGCTCCGGGAGCGCCGCCGGAAACTAGCGGATAACCACGGCCTTTCGCAACACCACCGCACCGCCGGGTACCTCGATGCGCACCAGATAGACGCCCGAGGGGACCGCCTGGCCCTGGGCGTCGCGCAGGTCCCAGTCCACGCCGCCATCGCCGTCGCGCTCCTCCAGGCGGCGGATGGGCTCGCCGTGGAGCGTGAACACCTCCACGCGGGCCTCGGCCGGAAGCCCCGCGATGACGGCCCTCGGGTGCGCCGCGGCGCGGATCGGGTTGGGATAGACGTAGGCCCCCGAGAGGTCTGCGGCGGCCGTAGAGAGCAGCAGGCTGCGGCCCGCCTCGGCCAGCGTACCGCCCGACGCGCTGCGCAGGGCACCGAGGGTCAGCGTCGTCGCGCGACCCGTGGCCCCCAGCGGGCGCCCCTCCACCCGGACCACGACCTCAGCCGGGCGGGCAGGATCCCACTCGGCCCCGACGACCCGGCCGGTGGGCGACAGTCGATAGTTCACCGCATCGCTGGCGACGGCAGGGTCGAGGGGTTCGTTGAAGCGCAGCAGCACGGCATAGTCGTCCACCAACTCCCAGCCGGCCACGAAGAGCGTAGCCGCGGGTTCTTCCGGGAAGGAGATCGAGACCGAGCGCTGCGCGACAGGTGTGCCTTCCGCGTCGGTGATCGCGGGCCATCGCAACACATCGTCTGCCTGCCGAACCGCCTCGAAGCGCAGCACGACCGAATGCCCGGAGCGGCTCCGCAACAGAGCCCGCGCGGGCCCGCTCGCGTCCAGCCGGAACTGCGCGGCACGGAGGCCCTCTTCGAGCGGCTCGGAGAAGATGACTTCGACGGTCTCTCCCTCCGCAAAGACGACGCGCTCGACCACGGCCGGCGTGTGAGGGCGGACGGGCATCGCGCCGGAGAGCGGCGACGGCGCTCCGCCATACCAGGCACGAAGGGCGTACCGCACTGGCACGTCCACGCGGTCTCGCGCGGTGGAGTCCGGCTGCGTGCGGATGGGATTCAGCGCCTCGCCCGAAAAGCCCCGAAAGACGGTCACGGAGTCTGCGCCGGGAGCACGCCACGCGAGGGCTACCTGCTCCGCATCGAGGGCGTAGGCAGCCTGCCAGACCGGAGGGGGGCGTACGAGAGCGCCCGGCAGGACCCGGTAGCGATGCAGCCGCTCGTCCGCGTGCGCCGCGATCAACTCCACCGCGCCGTCGCCGTCGAAATCGCCGGTTGTCACGGCCACGCTGCGGACGCCGGGAGGCCCCTGCATGCCATCCGGGCGGACGTGCGCGACGAGCCGCCAGCGCATCGCGGCATCGAAGGCGAGCACGTACAGATCCGGTGCGTGGACCAGAACCAGCTCGTCCCATCCGTCACCGTCGAGGTCTTCCGCGTGCAACGTCCCGTGGCGTGAGAGCGGGC
>JAWWAN010000195.1:0-6831 GCA_033721675.1 Rhodothermales bacterium
CGCTGAGCGTGGCGCGGACGCAGCACGTCCGCGTCGAGGTCTACGACGTCGCGGGGCGCCGCGTCGCCCTCCTGCACGACGGCCCGCTGCCCGCGCACGAGGCCCACGCCTTCACCTTCGATGCAGGCCGCCTGCCCAGCGGGCTCTACCTCTACCGCGCCGTCGGGGAGACCTTCACGGCCAGCCGCCCGGCCGTCCTCCAGAAGTAGGGCGGTCTGAGGATAGGAGGAACAAGGGAGGGGGTAGGATGTGCGCGCACGGCGCCGCGTCCTACCCCCTACTCATTCCTTCCCTCGTACCTCCACACCCCCGCGTTGCCTCACGCCGTCAGCGTCTTGAACTCCTTGAACCAGGAGGCGATGCGCTCGTGGTAGTGATGGGCCTCGTAGCCGGGGCCGTTGTAGTACCGGGCCACGGCCCGGAAGTCCGCCTCGGTCGGGTTCCGGCGGGCGACGGCCTCGCGCGCCGGGCGGCCGGTGCTGGAGCTGGAGGCCGTGAGGAAACGGGCCACGAAGAGCACCTGCTCGTCGAGCGGGCTCGTGAACATGGCCCGCGCCGACGCCGCCCCGACCGTCTTGTAGTTGACCCCGAGGATCTGGCCGAGGCCGAAGCTCATCGCGCGGTACCGCAGCTCCACGAAGTCGGCGTCGGGCTCCTTGGCATCGAAGCGGGTGAGCAGGTGTTGCTCGAAGCGGGGCCGCACCACGCCGGCGGTCTCCTGCCGGATGATCGCCAGCACCCACTCGGGCTGCACCGTCGTGCCCTTCTCCTGCTTCAGCCGCCCCACGGCGTCGTGGACGAGCGCGCCGTAGCGGGCGAAGATCTTGCGGCAGGTGAGGAAGGTGCGCGCGTGCAGGTCGTTGAGGAAGCCCACGGCCACGTCGACGTCGCCGCACATCACCTGCCCGGCGTCGATGGCGGTGCGGGCGGCGCCGAGCATGGCGTCGAGCACGCGGGGCGTCAGGCGCACGTCCGGGATGGTCGTGATGTTCTGGCGGGCGGTGCGCCAGGTGCAGGGGTAGCAGAGCGTGGCGCGGTCTACCGTGCGGGTCAGCCCGTGCTCGAACTGGAACTGCGCCCCGCCCCGGTTCGTGCCGCGCCCGAAGTCGCCGTCGATGGCGAAGGCGCCGGAGCTGCTGGTCGAGTAGCCGAGGAAGATGAGCAGGCGCTGGAGCGCCATGATGGCGTGCTCGCCGGCGGACCGCCGGGTGAGCGTGACGTCCCCGGCCTCGAAGCGGTCGAGGTCGCGCTGCCAGGCGGCCTCGTCGGCGCCGGGGGGGCTCAGAATGGTGCGGATGCGGGGGTCCTGAACGGCCTGAATCATGCTGCGTGCCTCCGATCTCTAGGACTATGAACTCGTGGATGAATCGGGCCGCCGCACCGCCGCGCTCCCTGCTGCCTGTCATCACGTGCAACGCCCCTTCTCAATGAAGGCGAGCGCAGGCGGATTTACAAGCACCGCCCCGGAATTCGTCATCGCACGGCGGGAGGGTGCAGCATCTGCAGCCCATCCGTTTCTTCTCCGCCGATCCCCCCGAAGCACCTGCATGGAGGCCGACACCGCCCTCGACGTTTCGCGTCTAGGGTGACGTGCTTCAGGAGGCCCGCCGCGCCCTCAGCAGCGCCTCGTCGAGCGCGAAGAGCAGCAGGCCGAGGGTGCCCAGCACGCTCAGCGCCAGCAGCGGCCGCCAGATGACGAGGCCGCCGACGAGCCCCAGCACGCCGCCCAGGTACTTGATGTAGTTGAGCTGCTCGTTGGACGTGTTCTTGATGAGCGCCTCCAGCTTGCGCTCGTCGTACTGCTGCATGTTGCCGACGATCATCCGGTAGATGTCGAGGTTCTCGACGAAGCCGAGGATGATCTTCGTGGCCCACCGCTCGATCTCCTCGCTGCGCTCGGCCAGCTTCTCGGGGAGGCGGTCCAGGAGGTGGTCCATCTCGTCGAGCGCCGTATCGAGCGAGCGGGGGAGGTCCTGCACGGCGCGGTCGATGCGGCGCTGGAAGTCGTCCTCGTTGAGGAAGCGGTAGGCGCGGAGGGCGAGGCCGCCCAGGCTCTCGCTCGTGTGCTCCTCCAGCTTCTGGACGGTGAAGGCGACGATCTTCCGGCGGACCGCCTCGGAGCCGAGCACCTGGTCCACGTAATCCGCCGTGATCAGCTTCAGCTCGGCGCGGAACTCGGGGTCTTCGAGCACGCCGTGGGTCACCGAGAGCGCCATCTCGCGGTACTTCGGGATGACCTGGCTCTCCTCGATCTTCTGGGCGATGATCTCCTCGTTGATGAGCTCCTCGCTGACGGCGCGCGCCAGCCGGTAGATCACGCGCTCCCGCTGCGCGGGGATGAGCCCCTGCCCGAAGAGAGGCCGCTTCTCGCGCGGGTTGAAGAGCATCGTGATGGCGAGCCAGTTGGTGAAGAAGCCGATCAGCCCGCTCACCGAGACGATGCGCAGCAGCCCGTCCAGCGGCAGCGTGTAGCCGAAGACGGTGGGCGCGACGCCGGGGAAGTCCCACACGAACGAGAAGGCGAAGAGCGCGCCGAGCGCCCACGGGATGAGGCGCAGGTACGGCAGCGCGCGCGCATGCCCGCCCACGATGCGCGGCGGCTCCGGCACGGGCTCCGGCGGCGGGGGGGGCGGCGGCAGATGGCGGCGGACGTACTTGCCCAGCAGCGCCCGGAGGTCTCGCACGCGGGCCTTCGTCAGCGCCTTCGCCTGCGTCACCTCGGGGCTCTCCGCGCCGTCGGGCAGGATCTCGTACCGGGCGTCCTCGATCTCCGGCGCGTCGTCGGGCGCGGCGGCGCCGGGTGTGGAGGCGTCGTGGGGGTCTGATGCCATCGGGGAAAACGTGCTGCGGGTTACGGGGGATGTGTGGAGCGCGGGCCCTCACCCTGACTGTCATCCCGAGCGGAGGCCCGGAGGGCCGCAGCCGAGGGATCTCGCCGGCCAGAGGTAGCGCCCACCCGTACCGACGAGATCCCTCGGCTCGCTCACGCTCGCTCGGGATGACCGGGGGGAGGGCAGGGCAGCGCCCCACCCGTTTCACGGATGCGGCGGGTGAAGTTTCACGGACGCGGCGGGTGAAGTTTCACGGACGCGCCAGGCCCAGCCGCTCGGCGCGGTCCCGCATCCCGGCGATGACGTGGGCGATGTGCTGGTCGATGTCGATGCCCATCTCCTCGGCGCCCTGCCGGATGTCGTCCCGGCTGACGGCGGCGGCGAAGGCCTTGTCTTTCAGCTTCTTCTTGACGGACCGGGGCGTCATGCCGTCGAGCCCCGTGGGGCGGACGTAGGCGACGGCCGTCACGAAGCCGGCCAGCTCGTCGACGGCGAAGAGGGTCTGCGCCATCTTGGTCTCGCGTGGGACGCCGCTGTAGGTGGCATGGCCCAGGATCGCCTGGATCACGTCCTCCGGGTACCCGTGCTCGCGCAGCACCGCCGTGCCGACGAACGGGTGCTCCTCGGGCGTCGGGTGCTTCTCGTAGTCCATGTCGTGCAACAACCCGGTGATGCGCCACTTCTCGACCTCGTCCGGCGCGAGGAGCTTGGCGTAATGCTCCATCGCGGCCTCCACGGCGTAGGCGTGGCGGCGGAGGCTCTCCGTCTCGGTCCATTCGTGAAAGAGGGCGAGGGCGTCGTCGTAGGATGGCATCGGCAGGGTCGGGGATGTCAGTCGAACTGTTCGGTCAGCCACGCGTCGACGCGGCGCATGAGCGCGACGTCGGACGTGTCGTCGATGATGCGGGGCAGCAGGAACTCGGCCATGAGGGCGTCTTCGTTCTCTGCCGGAATGCCGCCGGCCTGCTCGGCGCGCATCACCCGGGCCTGGAACTCCTCGGGGCGCGTGCTACCGAGCGCAAAGCCGGTATCTGCATTGAAACGCTGCAAGAGGACGCGGGCACGCTCGTAAAGGCCGGCAAAGCGGTGCAGGAAGACGCTCTGCACCGCATTGTCGAGCTTCGCCAGAAAGTCGGTGTGGCCTTGCAGTTCGTAGTGGATGAACTCGAATTGGCGGATGTCTACGGGCGCGTCTTCCGGGGCGTCCTGCGAGATGAAGATGATGGGCTTGCCGTAGGCCTGGGCCAGCCCGAGTTCGAGGAAGACGTTCGGGTTGCCGCCCGTGACGTCCCCGATCAGGAAGTCCGCTTCCAGGATCTGTTCGCGGATTTTGTCCATCAGCGGCTTCGTGAGGATGCGAGCGTCACCCCGCTCGGCGCGCACGCCGTGCTTCTCTTCGAGGTAGCGGGCGATGTAGAGAAAGAAATAGTTCAGCTCCGGCCGGAAGGGCATCGCGATGAAGCAAGAAGCCGCCATGATCAAAAGGCCGTCTTGATCCGCTCCGTCTGCGAGCGCACGTGCCGGTAGATGCGTTTGGAGAGGGAGCCGGGATCCCCGCGGTCGTAGAAGACCATCTGGTAGCCGGCCAGGTTCGACGGCAGGTCGCGTGCGTTCTCGGTGTCGAGCAGGAGGACGGTGGGCTTGCGCAGCGCGTGTGCGTAGCCCAGCTCGTAGAACAGGTTGGGGCTCTCCTGCGTGACGTCGGCCACCACGACGTCGGCGCCCTGGATGGCGTCGGTGATCTGCGTAGCCAGGACGGCGCCGGTGGCCTGGAGATCGTCGATGCGGACGGCTTCGGCGCCGGCCATGTCCAGCCCGTCGTGGATGGCCTCGCGTACGGCGTCGCCGGCGTCGGCATGCGTCAGGATAAGAACGCGGGGTGCTCTCACGGTTCTACTCGGTTGGGTCGGTGGTGCCCGGTAAACTGGCCTCCGGGCCGGGAGGTTGCGGGAGACGGCTCAGCCGAAGAGCCGGTCCATCTCCTGCTGCCGCTCCTCGAAGGTCTTGGCGTCGCCCTTCATCGCCTGGTAGAAGGCGTCGTCGTAGGTGCGGGTGCGGACCACGATGGGCATGGGTACGGCATGGCCGAGGAGGAGGGCCTGCTGCTTGGAGTCCAGCGAGGCGAGCACCTTGCGGAGCGACGAGGCGTCGCTGGTGCCCACGAGCGCCGCGCCGATGTCTTTGTCGTCGTTGAGCTGGGCGACGATCTTGGTGCCGATCTGGCTGAGCACTTCTTCGTCGATGGCGCTCGGCCGCTGGTCCACCACGAGGAGCGAGACGAAGTACTTGCGCATCTCGCGCGCGATCTTGCCGAAGGGCGTCTCGTGCGCGATCCCGGGCGTCAGGAATTTGTGGGCCTCCTCGATGGTGATGATGAGCGGATGCGGCCTGTCAGCCTCGTCTTTGGTCTGGCGGTAGCGGTTGGTCTTCTCCTCGTACCGCTCGCGGATGCGGCGCGTGATGACGTTCGCCACGAGCAGGTAGACGCGCAGGTCGTCGTGCCGACCGAACTCGAAGACGACGGACTTGCCGGCGTCGAGGTTTTCCAGCAGGTCGTCCAGGACGTCGGTCTTGCCGGCGGAGGGTTCGGTGCGGAAGAAATCGTACTGCTCGTAGGGGGCGAGCTTGCGGCGGAGGGCGGCGAGGGAGCCGGGGTGCGCGCCCACCTCCTCGGCCAGCGCGTCGAGGTCCTGCTCGCCGCGCGCCAGCAGCTCGTTGAGCCAGCGCTTCTTGAACCGCTTCTGGAGGAGGAAGCTGCTCTCGGCGGCCGTCGCGTTCAGGTTGAGCGTGGCCTGCAGCGGGAGGATGTCGGCGGGCGCGATCTGATCGGCGTAGAGGTAGACCTCGCAGTCGGCCGGCGCACCGCCTGCGCGCTGGCGGGTGGACTTCGGGTCGAGCGAGAAGAGGCTGACTTTGTGGGGGAAGAGGTCGCGCAGGCCCTTGACGAAGGCGCCGCCTTCCTGGCGGTCGCCCAGGCCGTACTCCGAGTGCATGTCGAACACGAGGTTGACGGCCTTGCCGGTCTTGATGGTGCCGCTGAGCAGCAGCCGGGTGAGGAACGTCTTGCCCGTGCCGGTCTTGCCGAAGACGGCGTTCGAGCGCTCCACGAGGCGGTCCAGGTTGATGCAGACGGGGATGGCCTCCATCCCGAGGGGTTCGCCGATGTGGAAGTAGGTGCGGCCGTCGTCCTGGGCCTCGTGGCCGAAGACGCGCGTGACGTCGTCGTCGGTGGCGCGGGCGACGCGGGAGAAGTGGGCGGGCACGGTCTTGACGGAGCGCGGCGCGGCGTCGGCCAGCTCCTGGTGCGCGCGGTTCTCCATCATGAGCATGGGCTTGAGGGCGACCGTCGTGTACGTGCCCAGGCCCTGCATCACGCGGCGCAGCAGCTCGTCGTCCTCGCCCGGCGGGTGGAGCAGAATGGCCTCGTTGGCGGCGTCGATCTCGACATCCGTGATCATCGAGAAGAAGTCGTACTGCTGGCCCTGGATCACGACGAACGTGCCAGCCACCACGTCTTCGATGCTCTCGCCCTCGCCCAGCTTCATCTCGACGCCGCCGTTCAGCGATCCATGCGTGATGACGCCGAGCTTGAGGGGGCGGTCGTTCGGGTTCGAGGCCAGCTGCATCGGAGCAAAGAAGGACTGGGTAGGGTGCCGTCGGTAGAAGATGGGAAACGGGGGGAAGAAAGTCATCCCCCAGCCACCGCCCCGGCTCGCTGAGCACCGCCTCGTCAGGACCCTCCCCCCTGTCCCGTTCCCTCGGCTCCGCCTGCGCTGAGCGCAGCCGGAGTGCTCGGGACCAGCCTCAGCAGGGGGGACATATCTGGCAGGCACCGCGCCAACTCACCGAGTCCCTCCCCATGAAAAGGGGAGGACAGGAGGGGTAAACAGGAATGGCGCGGCGGCCACAACGAGGCGCTTCGGCGGGTCTACCTCCCCTGTCCCGTTCCCTCGGCTCCGCTCGGGACAAGCCTTATCATGGAGGGGGACTTTTTTTGGCA
>JAWWAN010000196.1:0-6818 GCA_033721675.1 Rhodothermales bacterium
CAACCTGAGCTACCGGCGGGGCCTCTTCCGCCGCCTGGGCGGCTTCGCCCACTCGCTCCACGCGATGAGCGGCGACGACGACCTGCTGGTGCAGGAGGTGGCCCGGCAGCGCGCCGCGCCCGTCCGCGCCGTGCTCGACCCCGCCACGTTCGTCCCGACCGACGCGCCCGCCACGTGGCGGGCCTGGCTCCGGCAGAAGCGGCGGCACGTCTCGGCGGGGCGGTATTACGGCGCGGCCACGCAGGCCCACCTCGCGCTCTTCCACGCCACCGGCACCGGGCTATGGCTCGCGCCCCTCGCCCTCGGCTGGCCCGGCGCGGTGCTCCTCGGCGCGAAGCTCGCCGTGCAGGGCCTCGTCCTCCGCCGCGCCGCGCACGTCCTCCACGAGCGCGACCTGATGCCGGTGCAGCCGCTGCTGGAGCTGGGCTACGCGGCATACCACCTGTTCGTCGCGCCCCTCGGCCTCGCGCGCCGCCCCCGCCGCGGGTAGGCCGGGGCTACCGCCCCAGCTTGCGATCCAGCCGGGCGAAGAACCGCCGCACGGCGGGGTCGTCGCGGTCGGCGCTGGAGGCCGCGCCGGGCCGCTCGCGCTGCGACGTCTCCATGGCGACGGCGGTCTGCCCGTCGGCGTGGCGTGTGATGACGAGCTGGATCTCGGCCACCTGCACCCCCTCGCCGCCGGCGCGCAGGAAGTCGCTGCGTTCGTGCCCGTCGATCACGTAGGTGGTGTCGGTAGTCCAGCGCTGCTGGTCGATCTCCAGCCCGGCCTCGGCGAGCGCCTCGGTGGCGGCCGGGATCACGAGGGCGGCATCGACGGCATAGACACGGCGGTCCGGGGCGAGGGCGCCGCCGGAGGCGGCACATCCAGCCACCCCGAGAAGCCCGGCAGCAAGAAGAAACGAGGCGACGCTAACGCGCGAGCACGTCATCGTCCGTAGGGTCGGTCCAGGTAGCGTTGGGCGCGGTCGTGCGAGCCCGCCCACTCGTTCATCGAGAGCACCTGCCGGTAGCGGGCCACGGCGCGGTCGCGCTGGCCGAGGGCGTCGTAGACCATGCCCTGCCGGAGGCGGCCCATGACCTTGAAGTACGTGTCGTCCGGGGAGCGGGCGGCGAGGGCTTCGAGCTTGAGCAGGTCGGCGAGGGCGTCGTCGTGCCGGCGGTGCGCCATCTTGCTGCGGGCGAGGTAGTAGAGCGCCTGCTCGGCGGCGGCGGCGTTGTAGCCCGGCTTGCGCTCCTGATAGCGCGCCAGGACGGCCTCGAAGATGTCGGCGGCGCGGCGCCAGTGGCCCCAGCGCGCGTAGATCCGGCCCTCGATGGTGTGGAAGAAGGCATTGCCGGGGTGCCGCTCGCGCAGCAGCGTCACGTACCGGACGCTCTCGTCGAAGTCTTCCTCGAAGAGATAGTAGATCTGGAGGAGGAAATACGCGGCCTCGGTCTGGATGTAGTAGCCCTGCGTGGCCGTCCGCTCCAGCGCCTCCAGGCCCCGCACGCGGTTGCCCTTCGGGAAGACCGCCATCACCGGCTTGACGAACGGGTAGCGGTCCGGGATGACGGCGGCGTAGTAGTCGTAGATCCCCTTGCCGAAGGCGTAGTCGTGGTTGGACGGATCCTTGGCGGCGACGGCGAGGACGTAATCCATGGCGCGCTTGCCGTCGTGGGCGGCGCGGACCCAGTCGCGGCGGTTCGAGCGGAGGCGCCCCCGGAAGCCGAGCGCGGCGCCCTTGAAGAACATGGCGTCGAAGTGGTCGTCGTCCCGCGCCAGAAGACGATCCGAGCGGGCGATGACCTCGTCCATGGCGGCGTAGAACGCCTCGTCGTTCGACGTATCGGAGAAGTCGAGGAGGATCTTCCACCACGTGTTGAGCGCGCCGAGAAACGGCCCGATGGGGTGCTCCGGGTAGCGCTGGTCGATCTGCTCGAAGAGGCGGTCGGCCTCGTCGAACTTCATGTCGTAGAGCAGATCCAGCCCGCGTTTGGCCTGGAAGCGCACGAGGGCGTCGTCGAGGACGGTGGTATGCCCGTTCGTGCCGTTGGCCTGCGCCTGCGCCGTGGCAGGGAGGCCGGCGGCCAGCAGCGCCAGCAGGCCGGCCAGGAACGTGTAGCGAATAGCCATCGGTCGGTGCTCCGATACGTCGGTGTTGAGGTGCAACAGCGGGTCTCTGGGGCTGTTCCGCCCCGCTCCCCCGTCCTCTTGCAAGAACGAGGCCAAGCCTACCCGTGCGGCGAGCGGCGGCCGCCACGCCCGCTCCACGAGAACGTCTTCCGGATCTCGTCTGCGCCCCCTTCCCGCTTCCCCCTCCCGGCTTTCGTACGTTATATTGAACCCGCCTGCGCGTCCTTGTTAGAGACCGCCCCCCTCAACCTGCACGGACCTTGCGATGCCCGGCACGATGCGCTTCCGATGGGGCGGGCTGTGGCTGGCCCTGCTGCTCGCCGCTGCCCCGGCCGCGGGCCAGGCGCGCTTCAGCCTGCCCGTAGAGCTGACCGACGGCCTCGCCGTCAGCGGCAGCCCGCCGCACCCGTTCACCGCCTCGCTGCGCCTGCACCCGACCGTCGCGCTGGACCGGCGCGGCGCCTTTCAGGCCGCGCTCACCGGCGCCGCCGTCTTCACGAACCCGGAGGTCGCCTTCCTGGGCGGGGGACGCCTGACGGCCCGGGTCGCCCAGTTCCAGTACAGCATCCTCCCGCTCGCCTCCATCCACCTCGCCGCCGAAGGGCTCGCCGGCACGCGGGAGCGGTCGCGCGTGGGCGGCGGCGTGATCCTCGACGTCGGCGGTGGGCTCGTGCAGCTCACGCTCCGCGCCGCGCGCGACGTGCGGCAGGACGTGACGTTCGCCGAGGGCGGGCTGGGCCTCGACCTGTGGCTCCTCTTCGGCCCGAAGGGCGAGCCGGACCCGTTCGACTGACCTCCCCTCCTCGACCCCCATCTCTCATGTCTCGGAAAGCCCTCGTCATCAGCGGAGGCGGCTCGCGCGGGGCCTATGCCGTCGGCGCCATCGACCATATGGTGCGCCGGCTCGGGCTGCGCTTCGACCTCGTGGCCGGCACCTCCACCGGCGCCCTCATCGCCCCGCTCGTCGTCACCGGCGAGATCGACCTGCTGATCCAGCGCTACACCTCGGTCGATACGGACGACATCCTGGAGCCGCGCGGGCTCGGCGACGCGCTCCTGCGCAAGAGCGCGCTCTACGGCACCCGCCCCATCGCCGGCATCCTCAAAAGGGATCTCACCGAAGCCCGCACGCAACGCATCCTGCAATCCGGCATGCAGATGTTTCTCGTCACCGTCGAGCTGCAATCGGGCGAGGTGGTCTACTTCCAGAGCGGTCCGCCCGCCGTGCCGGACCCCGAGACGCAGATCGTGCAGATCACGTCGCGGGATACGCTCCTGCGCGCCGTGCTGGCCTCCGGCTCGCAGCCGGTCTTCATGCCGCCCATCGAGATCCCGCAGGACGGCGACCCCGTGCGGCAGTACGTGGACGGCGGCGTGCGCGAGGTGGCCCCGCTCAAGATCGCGCTGGACAACGGCGCCACCGAGCTGTTCGTGATCCTGCTCTCGCCGCGCACCCGCGAGGTGGAAGACAAGCGGTTCGAGAGCCTGCTCGGCATCCTGGCCGACACCATCGGCCTCTTCGGGCGCGAGGTGATGAAGAACGACGTCCGCACCGTCCTCCGCATCAACGACGGCCTCGCCTACCTCGGCGCCCTCCGGCAGCGCGTGCAGGACCGCTTCGGCCTCACCGACGACGAGACGCGCGACCTCTTCGACGTGCCAAACACGCCCAATCCGTTCGGCGACAAGCGGCCCGTGACGATCCACCTCATCCAGCCCGAGACGAAAGCCGAGGTGCCGCTGAGTGCGCTGGAGTTCGACCGCGAGGAGATGCGCCGGATGGTGGAGCGGGGGCGAGCGAAGGCGCGCGAGGTGCTGGGCGACGCGCCGCCCGTCGTCGCCTGAGGTCAGCGCGCCTCGTCGCCCCAGAGGCTGCGCAGCGGCACCCGCCGGAGCGCGCCGCCGTCCACGGAGGCCTGGAGAGCCGCGAGCCGCGCCTCCGCCGGGCCGAGCGTCCAGCAGTCCTCCACCGGCAGCGTCTCGATGGGGTCGCCGTCCTCGTTGAGCGGGCAGATGTCGCGGAACTCGACGGGCGTGCCGGCCGCGTCTTCGTCGAGCCAGCGGAGGGGCAGACCCTGGGTGCGGCAGACGTACGGGCGGTGGGGGTAGACGCGGCAGGCCCCGTCCTCGGCCAGGAACGCGCAGGTGCCGGGCGGGTGCGGCACGCCCTCGGCCAGCAGGTCGGCGTGGTGGCAGCGGATGGCCTCGGCCTCGACCTCGAAGACGGTCAGCCCATCCACGCAGCACCCGGCGCAGCCGCGCCCGCACCGCAGCCGGCTGGCGTGGACGGCTTCGAGGCGGGCCGCCTCGCGGTCCACCTCGGTGTGGAGGCAGGCGAGGGCGTCGAGGACTTCGGCCGGATTAGCGACATTGGAGGGCATGCTACTTCCACCTCAGAATGCAGGCACGGTTAGGCGATCCAAGACGTGTGTTTGCCGAGCGTGTGAA
Source organism: Rhodothermales bacterium (assembly GCA_033721675.1). GTDB lineage: Bacteria > Bacteroidota > Rhodothermia > Rhodothermales > JAWWAN01 > JAWWAN01. The sequence goes on from JAWWAN010000196.1 coordinate 4,562, forward strand.
CCTATAAACAGGTCATCCCGGGCCTGATCCGGGATCCCTCAGGCTGGCCCAGTGCCCTACCGGGAGATCCCGGCTCGGGGACCGGGATGACGACCCTGATGGCCTTCACCGCCGGCAGCGGTGCGGGCGGCGGTCAGAGAATACGACCTGCCGCTACGCCGCCTCCACGCGCTCGGCGGCAGGCTCGTAGGCGAGGCGGGGAGCGAGCCACCGCTCGACGTCCTCCACCGCCAGGCCCTTGCGCGCGGCGTAGTCCTCCACCTGGTCGCGCGCGAACGTGCCGGCGTCGAAGTAGGCCGCGTCCGGATGGGCGAGGTAGACGCCGCAGACGGACGCGGCCGGCGCCATCGCGAGGTGCTCGGTGAGCGTGATGCCGGTGTGCCGCTCGGCGTCGAGGAGCTCCCAGAGCGTGCGCTTCTCCGTATGGTCCGGGCAGGCCGGGTAGCCGGGCGCCGGGCGGATGCCCCGGTAGCGCTCGGCGATCAGATCCTCGTTGGCGAGGTCTTCGTCCGGCGCGTAGCCCCAGAGGTCGCGGCGGACGAGCGCGTGGAGGCGCTCGGCGAAGGCCTCGGCGAGGCGGTCGGCGAGGGCCTTGGCGAGGATCGCGTGGTAGTCGTCGTGGTCGCGCTCGAAGGCGGCCGCCAGCTCGGCCACGCCGTGCCCGGCGGTGACGGCGAAGGCGCCCACGTAGTCGGCCACGCCGCTGTCCTTCGGCGCGACGAAGTCGGCGAGGGCACGGTTGGGGCGTCCGGGCGTCTTCTGCGTCTGCTGGCGGAGCGTGTGGAGCACGGCGCGCACGTCGGCCCGGTCGTCGCTCGCGTAGACTTCGAGGTCGTCTCCGGCGGCATTGGCGGGCCAGAGGCCGACGACGCCGCGCGCGGTGATCAGCTTCTCCCGGATCATGCGGTCGAGCAGGCGGTTCGCGTCGTCGAAGAGCGACTTCGCCTCCGCGCCCACGGCCGGGTCCTCGAAGATGCGGGGGTACTTGCCCTTCAGCTCCCACGCGATGAAGAAGGGCGTCCAATCGATGTAGCCGCGCAGATCCTCCAGGGGATAGTCGTCCAGGACGGTCAGGCCGGGTGTCTGGGGCGGGGTGACGGGCACAGCCTCCCAGTCGCACTGGAAGCGGTTGGCGCGGGCCTCCTCGATGGACCGGTGGACCGCCCGGCGGGTGCGCCCGGCGTGGCGCTCGCGCTCGGCGGCATACGCGTTCTCTACCTCTTGCAGGAAGGCAGCGTGCTGGTCGGGCGAGAGCAGGCGGCTGACGGTCGAGACGCTGCGCGAGGCGTCGAGCACGTGGACGACGGGGCCGTCGTATTCCGGCGCGATCTTGACCGCCGTGTGGACCCGGGAGGTCGTCGCGCCGCCGATGAGCAGGGGCCGCTGCTGGCCCTGCCGCTGCATCTCGCGGGCCACGTGCACCATCTCGTCGAGGCTCGGCGTGATGAGACCGCTCAGCCCGATCACGTCCACGCCGTGCTCCTCGGCAGCAGCCAGGATCCGGTCCGCCGGCACCATCACGCCCAGATCGACCACCTCGTAGCCGTTGCACTGGAGCACGACGCCGACGATGTTCTTGCCGATGTCGTGGACGTCGCCCTTGACCGTCGCCATCAGGATCTTCGGCTTCTCGGTCACCTTCTCGGCCGCCGCCTGCTCGGCCTCGATGTACGGGATGAGGTGCGCCACGGCCTTCTTCATCACGCGCGCGCTCTTGACCACCTGCGGGAGAAACATCTTGCCCGCCCCGAAGAGGTCGCCGACGACGTTCATGCCGTCCATCAGCGGCCCCTCGATCACGGCCAGCGGGCTCGGGTACTGCTGCCGCGCCTCCTCGGTGTCTTCGACGACGTGCTCGACGAGCCCCTTCACGAGCGCGTGCCGCAGCCGCTCCTCGACGGGGGCCTCGCGCCACGCGGCGGCCTTCGCCTCGGCCACGACGCCGTCGTCCTTGAGGGTCTCGGCCAACTCCACGAGGCGCTCGGTGGCGTCCTCGCGGCGGTCGAAGAGGACGTCCTCGACGCGCTCCAGCAGCTCGGGGTCGATCTCCTCGTAGACCTCGATCTGGCCGGCGTTGACGATGCCCATGTCCATCCCGGCCCGGATAGCGTGGTAGAGGAACGCCGTATGCATGGCCTCCCGCACGCGGTTGTTGCCCCGGAACGAGAACGAGATGTTGCTCACCCCGCCGGAGACACGCGCGCCCGGCAGGTTCTCCTTGATCCAGCGTGTCGCCTCGATGAAGTCCATCGCGTAG
>JAWWAN010000197.1:0-6786 GCA_033721675.1 Rhodothermales bacterium
ACATCGCACACGTATGTCGTTACGATTATTAGGACGTCCGTTCGTCCTCGCTGTATACATCGTCTTCCTTTTCGCCGCCAGCCCGGCGGCCGCCCAGGGTACCCAGGTAGCCCTCCACTCCACTATGGCACCCCTCCCCGATCCCGAACCGGAGGCGTTTGTGCCCAACACCCTTCCGTCGGTGCAGATTCCAGCGACCACCGCGCGCATCACCGTCGATGGTGACCTGACCGACGAGGGCTGGCGTACCGCCGCCGTAGCTCGCAACTTCTCCGAGACGTTCCCCGGCGACCAGACCGAGCCGCCCATCGGCATCGAGGTGCGGATGGCCTACGACGCCACGCACCTCTACATCGCCTACCAGGTCGAGGACGATCCGGCCGCCATCCGCGCCAACCTCAGCGACCGGGACCAGATCTGGCAGGACGACTACGCCGGCATGATCCTCGACGTCGGCGGCGACGGCCAGGAGTCCGTCTTCATCGCCGCCAACCCGCTCGGGATCCAAGGCGATACGCGGAGCACGCGCGGCAACGAGGACGTCGGCTACGACCTCCTCTACCGGTCCGAGGGCCGCATCACCGAGACCGGCTACCAGATCGAGATGGCGATCCCGTTCCGCAGCCTCCGCTTCCCGCAGCGGGACGTGCAGCAGTGGCGGGCGACGTTCTGGATCACGCGCCCCCGCGAGAGCCGCAACACGTACTCGTGGGCCGCCATCGACCGGGACGACCCCTGCTTCTCCTGCCAGCTCGGCACGCTCGAAGGGATGCGCGGCGTGCGCTCCGGCAACAACCTGGAGATCCTGCCCTCCGTGACCGGCGCCCAGACGGCGCACCGCCTCGGGGCCGGCACGCCCGGCGCCGCCTTCGACAACGGCCGCCTCTCGGCCGAGCCGTCGCTCGACGTCAAGTACGGCATCACGTCCGACCTCACGCTCGACGTCACCGTCAACCCGGATTTCAGCCAGATCGAGTCTGACGCCGCGCAGATCGACGTCAACTCGACCTTTGCCCTCTTCTTCCCCGAGCGGCGCCCGTTTTTCCAGGAGGGCAGCAACCTGTTCCAGACGCCCATCCAGGCCGTCTACACCCGCTCGATCAACAATCCCCTCAGCGCGGCCAAGCTGACGGGCCGCTTCGGCGCGACGAGCCTCGCCGTGGTCAGCGCGCGGGACCGCGACACGCCCGTGCTGCTGCCCTTCGAGGAGCAGAGTGCCTTCGTGCAGGCCGGCGCCAGCGTCTCCAACCTCGCCCGCGTCCAGCACGCCTTCGGGCAGGATGCCTACCTCGGCGCCGTCCTCACCGACCAGCGGCTCGACGGCGGCGGCGGCGGCTCGCTCGTCGGCGTCGACGGATCGGTGCGCTTCCTCAAGAAGTACAGCCTGAAGGGCCAGTTCGTCGCCAGCCGGACGGCCGAGCCCGTGGATGCCGCCCTCTCGGAGCAGGTCGATGGCACGCTCACCTTCGGCGACGGCTACACGGCTGCCTTCGACGGCGAGACGTTCTGGGGCCACGCCTTCGCCGCCGGCGTCGAGCGCGACGCCCGCCACTGGAGCTTCCGCGCCGATGCCGAGCAGATGAGCCCGACGTTCCGCGCCGCCAACGGCTTCGTGACCCAGAACGCCACGCGCCGCGTGATGAGCGCCCAGCGCTACACGTTCTACCCCGAGCGCCTGGGCTTCGTGGACCGCATCAACGTCTCGGCCCACGGCGGGCGCATCTGGAACTACGACGGCGAGATGAAGGACACCTGGGTCTCGCCCGGCGTCTTCCTGATGATGAAGCATCAGACGATGGCCAACGTCAGCTACGTCTTCAGCCGCGAGCGCTTCGGCGGCACCGAGTTCGGCGGCGTCCGGCGGCTGAACCTCTTCGTCCGCAGCAACTTCAGCGAGCCCGTCCAGCTCGGCTTCCACGTCTCGCGGGGGCGCAGCATCGCCCGGATGCTGGAGGCACCCGAGCTGGGCCGCAGCGTCAACGCGTCCGTCTTCGGCACGCTCCGCCCCACGGCCCGCCTGACGCTGAACCCGAACCTCGATTACGCGCGGCTGGCCGACCTGGACACGGGCGAGGCGTTCTTCAGCGGCTACATCGCCCGCGTGCGCGCCACGTACCAGTTCACGCGGCGGTTCTTCCTGCGCACCATCGTCCAGTACAACGACTTCAGCGAGCGCCTGAACGTAGACCCGCTGCTGACCTACCGCATCAACCCGTTCACGGTCTTCTACGTGGGCTCTACCCACAGCATCGCGACCTACCCCGGCGTGGGAGACGAGACGGACCGCTTCTGGCAGCAGACGCAGCGGCAGTTCTTCTTCAAGTTCCAGTACCTGTTCCGCCGCTAGAAGACGCGGCCCGTGCCGGGCCGTCCCCGAAGGGCTAGCGAGAAGAGTCGGAAAGGCGAAGGTGCTGCCTCCGTTTTCAGCGCGGGGCCGTACCTTTACCGTCCGACCCGCCCCGCTCGCCCTTCGCCCGTTCAACGAGGCCGCCCGATGGATCTGCACGCGAAGCAACGCCAGTTCAACGACGAGAGCCCCCACGATTTCTCCGACCTCCGGGCGCTCTTCGTCAACTGCACGCTCAAGCCGAGCCCGCAGCCCTCGCACACCGATACGCTGATGGACGTGGCGCAGGCCATCATGGAGGCCAACGGCGTGGCGGTCGAGACCCTCCGCGCCGTCGACCACGCCATCGCCTTCGGCGTCTACCCGGACATGACCGCGCACGGCTGGGACGCCGATGCCTGGCCGGCGATCTACGAGCAGGTCCGGCAGGCCGAGATCCTCGTGCTCGGCTCGCCGATCTGGCTGGGCGAGCGGTCCAGCGTCTGCACCCAGGTCATCGAGCGGCTCTACGCCAACTCCTCGCAGCTCAACGAGGCGGGGCAGTATGCCTACTACGGCAAGGTGGGCGGCTGCATCATCACCGGCAACGAGGACGGCATCAAGCACTGCGCGATGGGCATCCTCTACGCCCTCCAGCACATCGGCTACACGATCCCGCCCCAGGCCGACGCCGGATGGATCGGCGAGGCCGGCCCCGGCCCCAGCTACGGCGACGTCGTCGACGGCGAGCGCGTCGGCTTCGACAACGAGTTCACGCAGCGCAACACCACGTTTATGGCGTGGAACCTGATGCACCTGGCCCGGATGCTCAAGGACGCCGGCGGCGTCCCCGCCCACGGCAACCAGCGCACCGCCTGGGACGCCGGCTGCCGCTTCGACCACCCGAACCCGGAACACCGATGAGGGACCAGGGAAGCGCCAATGGGGACGAGGGACGCACTCCCTAACGCACCCGCACCCCTCAACGCCCCCCCACCGATCCCGGCACCCGTACGGGCGCGAGGCCTCGCGCCCCGCCCCGCCATACCACCCCGCCAATGCCTGAAAAGACCCCCACCGACCTCCTCAGCCGCACACTCGCCGAGATCGCCGACAACACGGGCCATCTCATGACCGTCCTCGACCTCCAGGCCCGCATCCTCGCCCGCCTCGAAGACCGCCCCATCGACGACGTGGTGGACGAGGTCAGCGCCCTGCTGAAGGAACGCCGCCGCGAAGCCCTGCGCGCCCTCGACGCCTGGGCCCACGGCGCCTCGTCGCTGTTCGAGGACGACGCCTGAACGCTGCCACTACTGGAAAAGCCGGCGGCCGTGCGCTTTATTAGGGGCCTCGTCCTCCTCGTCTCTCACGCGGCCTCATGCATCCATACACGGCGACCAACCTCACCGCGCTCTCCACGATTCTCACCTGCGTCACCCGCACCCAGACGTGGCAGGACCTGGGCACGAAAGACCGCTCGGCCAAGCAGGAGGAAATTCAGATCCTGCGCATCGGCGAGCGCCTCTTCATCGCCTGCAATCAGGACGGCCACCAGTACGTCAAGCACTTCCTGACGGCCTTCGGCGTCAGCGACGACCTCACCTTCGCGTATGCCCTCCGCGTCTGCCATTACCTTCTCAACTCCACGTACCAGGAACGCAAAGACCTGTACCATTCGCAGACGGATCGCTCCGAGTACAGCGTCCAGGAGAAGACCAACATCTCGCACACGCAGGTGCCGGCCAACCTCGCCATTGCCGAAGAAGACAAGACGCTGATGACCAACTGCGTCGGGAAAAAAACCAAGAACCGGGATACGATGGCGTGGCAGGGTGCCTGCTTCCAGCAACTGCTGGGCATCTATCAACCGACGAAAAAGAAGAAGTCGAACTACACCGACAGCTTCGGCCCTCCTCGGGCAGCGACCTTCGGCGAGGTCGGCGCGGATGCGATCCCGGACGACACCACCGCGATCAACCTCTGCACCGATACCGCCGGCGTACACGCCGAGCTGAAGCTGCTGGCAATGCTCACCCGCATGCTGGCCGCCGGCAAACTCTCCGGCACGACCGACGTCTTCCTGGGCGGCCTGAAAGCGGCGTGCAAGGAATGCAGCGGCTGGATCGAGGTGTTCTCGCCATGGCTGGCTACGAACTACTCGATCACGCTGAACCTCCCGGAAGAGGACACCCGCCCCTCCGCCAACCCGAAGAACTGGGACAAGCCCACCCTCGGCAGCGATGACTTCGCCGCGCTGACGGCCGGGGACGGCGTGGCGGAGCTGTTTACGATCTAACGGCCCGTCGTCCTCGTTCGAGGAGTAGAGACGGGCCACCACGGACGAGCCACCGGGGGTTCGGGAAGCCCTCCCCCGTCCCCGGTGGCCCGTCCCCAGTCCCTCCCCCTACATCTCGGAGGTCGTCACGTAGGCTTCCGCCGCGTAGAACTCGGGCAGGCCGAGGCGGTTGAGCTGGGCGGCGGTGCCCGTATTGCGGTCGCGGGCGCGCTGCCAGAACTCGCGCTCGTCGTAGGCGCCGGGGAACATGGCGCGGTCTTTCTGGCTCTCGTGCTTGAAGATCGCCTCGATCTTGCGCGCCAGGTCCGCCTTGGACATCGGGATGAAGACGTCGGCCTGGTGGATCTCCCACTCCTGCCACGCGCCCCGGTAGAGCCAGACTCTGGGCGGGGCGGCGTCGTCGCCGTTGCGGCCGGCGGCCTCGGCGTTGTAGCGGCGGAGGGCGCGGTCGATGGCGACGTAGCACATCCGGTGCGTGCCGTGGGGGTCGGAGAGGTCGCCGGCCACGAAGAGATGGTGCGGGCGGTGCTCCTGCAACAGGTCGAGGACGATGGCGACGTCCTCCTCGCCGATGGGCTTCTTCTGCACCGTGCCGGTCTGGTAGAAGGGCAGGTCGAGGAAGCGGGCGTCTTCGCCGCCCAGCCCCATCACCTCGATGCCCGCCACGGCCTCCGCGTAGCGGATGGCGCTCTTGATGCGCTGCACCTCGTCGAGGTCCACCTGGCCGGGGGTCTTGCTCTCGAGGAAGCCCAGCGCGCGATCCCGCTGGGCGTGGAAGGCCGCCAGCGCCTCGCCTTCGAGGCCGATGGCGCGGTGGGCGAGGTCGACGAAGGTGAGGTAGCGCCGGACGTCGGCGTCGAAGACGGCCACGGAGCCGTTGGTCATGTAGGCCACGATGACCTCGTTGCCGTTGGCGACGAGCTTGTCCAGCATCCCGCCCATCGAGATCACGTCGTCGTCCGGGTGCGGGCTGAAGACGATCACGCGCTCGCCCTGCGGCAGGCCGCCCCGGTAGACGATGCGGCTGCGGAGGTCCTCGAAGACCTGCAGGCAGAGCGCGTCGACGTCCGGCACGGCGTGGACGAGGCTGTGGACGTGGTTGCGGTGGAAGTCCGCCGCGTCGAGCCGGAGGATGGCCTTGCCGAGCGTCTCGGAGAGCCAGATGACGGCGCGCTTGGCCATGAGCGGCGTCCACTCGACGTCGCGGACGAGCCACGGCGTCTTCTCGCGGGTGAGGGCGCCGGCGGCGGCGCGGTCCACGTAGAAGGTCGCGTTCCGGTGTGCCTGGAGGTAGGAGGCCGTCACCTCGCGCGTGGGCGGCTCCTCCACGGCGCGGCGCAGGATGGGCGCCTTGTGCTCGCCGGTCGCCATCAGGATGATCTCGCGCGCATCGAGGATCGTCCCGACGCCCATCGTGATGGCCTCGCGGGGCACGTTCTCCTCGCCGAAGAAGTCGCTCGCGGCGTCCTTGCGCGTGATCTCGTCGAGGACGATGCGGCGGGTGCGGGTCTCGGCGCCGGAGCCGGGCTCGTTGAAACCGATGTGGCCCGAGCGGCCGATGCCGAGCAGGATCAGGTCCAGCCCGCCGGCCTTCTCGATGGCGTGCTCGTACCGCAGGCAGTGCTCGTCGACGGCGTCTTCGGGGACGTCGCCGCGCGGGATGTGGATGTTCTCCGGCGCGATGTTGACGTGGTCGAAGAAGTTCTCGTGCATGAACCGATGATAGCTCTGGAGGCTCTCCGGCGCCATCGGGTAGTATTCGTCGATATTGAACGTGACGACGTTGGAGAGGTCGAGGCCCTCCTCGCGGTGCATGCGGATGAGGTGCTGGTAGACGCCGATGGGCGTCGAGCCGGTGGGCAGGCCGAGGACGAGGGGTTTGCCGACGGCGCGGCGCTCCTCGATGAGGTTGGCGATCCGCCGGGCCACCTGGTAGGACAGCTGGCCGGGCTTCTCGAAGATCAGGACCGGGACGCGCTCGCGTTGCGTGCCGGCTTCGGAGGCGAAGGGGTCGGTTTCGGGCGGAAGGGTCGGGTGGCTGATCATCGTCGTGGTGAGAGGCGGTGGCAGAGCACGCGCTGACGTGAAGGTGGGCGCACGAAACGGTAAGGTACGGGTTCTGCATGCCGGAAAACAGACTTCGGCGTTACTGAGCCGTTACCGT
>JAWWAN010000198.1:0-6751 GCA_033721675.1 Rhodothermales bacterium
AGGCCCCAAGCAGAAGATCGCGCGCCGCTTCAAGGAGCCGATCTTCGGCCCCAGCAAGTCGCTGGAGCGCAAGCCCTACCCGCCCGGCCAGCACGGCCGCAGCCGCCGCCGCCGCGAGAGCGAGTACGCGGTGCAGCTCAAGGAGAAGCAGAAGGCCAAGTACACCTACGGCCTGCTTGAGCGGCAATTCCACAACCTCTTCGACAAGGCCGCCAGCAAGAAGGGCGTCACGGGTGAGAACCTGCTGCGCTTCCTCGAAGCGCGGCTGGACAACACGGTCTTCCGGTTCGGCTTCGGCGCCACGCGCCGCCAGGCCCGCCAGCTCGTCAGCCACGGCCACGTGCTCGTCAACGGCACGCTCGTCGATGTGCCGTCCTACCAGCTCCGCCCGGGCGACATCGTCGAGGTGCGGCCCCGCAGCCGCCGGATGGAGGTCATCAAGGAGAACGTGCAGCGGCACCGCCGCAGCTATCCGTGGCTCGAGATCGACCGGAACACGATGCGCGGCAAGTTCCTCGACTATCCCAACCGCGAGGACATCCCGGAGAATATCCGCGAGCAGCTCATCGTCGAGCTGTACTCGAAGTAAGCCCTGCTGATCTCCGCGCCGGCGCCGGCAGGCGGCGCCCGCGGCGGTACGGGCCCCGCGAACTTTCATAGCAACATCGGGCCGATATGAGCAACTACGGAATCCAGATGCCGGAGGGCGTCCAGGTCGACACGGCCGAGGACACCTACGGACGATTCACCATACAACCGCTGGAGCAGGGCTTCGGGGTCACCATCGGCAACGCCCTCCGCCGGGTGCTGCTCTCCTCGCTCCAGGGCGTGGCCATCACCGCGCTCAAGATCGACGGCGTGCAGCACGAGTTCTCGACGATCCAGGGCGTCACCGAAGACGTGGCCGACGTCATCCTGAACCTCAAGGGCGTCCGCCTCAAGGCCAACGAGAGCGCTTCGGGCCATGTCCACTTCCGCCTCAAGGGGCCGGGAAGCTGGACCGCCAAAGACGTCGCCGACGCCACGAGCGAGTACGAGATCCTCAACCCGGATCACCACATCGCCACCCTCGCCGACGACGCCGACTTCTCGGTCGAGCTGCGCGTGGAGGCCGGGCGGGGCTACGTGCCCTCGGCCGACAACAAGCGGGCCGACGACCCCATCGGCGTCATCGCCGTCGATGCCATCTTCACGCCGATCCGCAACGTCCGCTACAACGTCAAGCCCACGCGCGTGGGCCAGCGCGTGGACTACGAGCGGCTCGAGATCGAGGTGGACACCGACGGCTCGGTGGAGCCCGAGGAGGCCCTCGCGCAGGCCGCCACGATCCTCCGCGACCACGTCAACCTGTTCATCAAGATGGACAGCGAGCCGCAGGTCGTCGAGGAGGAGAAGGAGGTCGACGCCGAGGTGCAGCGCATCCGCGAGTTGCTCTCCCAGACGGTCGACGAGCTGGACCTGTCCGTCCGCGCCCACAACTGCCTCAAGGCCGCCAACATCAAGACCATCGGGGATCTGGTGCGGCGCGAGGAGAGCGAGATGCTCAAGTTTCGCAACTTCGGCCGCAAGAGCCTTCAGGAGCTGATCGAGGTGCTCGACGAGCGCGGCCTCTCCTTCGGGATGGACGTGGGCCAGTACCTGGAAGAGGTCTAACCGACGACGCTCACGACGCACGGATCGCTGACGACGGAGAGCGGATAGCACTTATAGAGCCATGAGACATCAGAAGAAAGGATACAAGCTGGGCCGGACGCGCACGCACCGGCAGGCCACGCTCGCCGCGCTCTCGACGGCGCTGATCGAGCACAAGCGCATCCGCACGACCTTCGTCAAGGCGAAGGCGCTGCGCCAGTACGTCGAGCCCCTCATCAGCCGGGCCAAGGAAGACACCACGCACAACCGCCGCCAGGTCTTCCGCCGCCTCCAGAGCAAGGAGGCCATCAAGACCCTCTTCGGCGAGATCTCCGAGCAGGTGGGGGACCGCCCCGGCGGCTACACCCGCATCGTCAAGCTCGGCCAGCGCGCCGGCGACGGCGCCGAGATGGCCGTGATCGAGCTGGTGGACTTCAACGAGAGCGACGAGGGCCGCGACACCTCCCGCCGCCGCACCCGCCGCGGTGGAGGCCGCAGCCGCCGGTCCAAGAAGACGACGGCGCCGAAGGCCGCCGCCACCAAGACGACGGTGGAGACCACGGACCAGGTCGTCGGGGACGACGTGGAGCTGGAGAACACGCCCACCGAGACGGTCGAGGAGCCCGTGGCGGACGAGGTGGCCGAGCCCGTCGAGGACCGCACCGACGACGCGCCCGAGGGCACCGAGCCCGAGGCCGTGGCCGACGCCGCGCCTGCTGCCGACGAGGACGAGGACGCGCAGACTGAGGCCAGCGCCGGCGAGGATGAAGACGCCGCCGATGCGGAGGACGAGAAGAAGTAACCTCCGCTGCATCCCCTTGCGTTCCGAACGCCCGGTGCCGATCCCCTCGGTACCGGGCGTTCGCGTTTCCTCCTTCCCGGCGGGCGCCGCTCCCGTTCCCGCCGCCGTGGGAAACCCCGCCGCGCCCACGGGTTAAATCCTCTCTGCCCACCGCACCGCCCCCCGCCCATGCTTCAGGCGACCGACATCCTGAAAGGCACCGCCGCCCTCGAGATCGAGGATGCGTTTCGCGAGGAGCTCGACGACCTGCTGGCGGTCTGCCGCCGCACGCTTCCGTCCACCGACGAGAACCTCATCCGGCAGGCCTTCCGCCTCTCGTACTGGGCGCACCGCAACGACCGCCGCGCCTCCGGCGAGCGCTACATCAGCCACCCGCTGGCCGTCGCCCGCATCGTCGCCGAAGACATCGGCTTCGACGACCTGACCGTGGCCGCCGCGCTGCTGCACGACGTCGTCGAAGACACCGAGTTCTCGCTCGACCTGATCCGCGAGGAGTTCGGCGAGCCGATGGCCGTCATCATCGACGGGTTGACCAAGATCAGCGGCGTCTTCGAGAGCCGTGCCCTGGGGCAGGCCGAGAACGTGCGCAAGCTGATGCTCTCGATGGCCGAGGACATCCGCGTGATCCTCGTCAAGTTCGGGGATCGGCTGCACAACATGCGCACGCTCGATTCGCTCCCGCGCAAAAAGCAGCTCAAGATCGCCAGCGAGACGCGCGATTTGTTCGCCCCGCTGGCCCACCGCTTCGGGCTCCACAAGCTCAAGAGCGAGCTCGAAGACCTCTCGCTGAAGGTCATCGACCCGGACGCGTATCACCACATCGTGCGCGGGCTGCGCGCGAGCCGGCAGGAGCGCGAGGGCTACATCGAGCGCTTCATCCACCCGCTCCGCCAGCGCCTCGACGAAGACGGCTTCCGGTTCGAGATCAGCGGCCGCTCCAAGAACGTCTTCTCGATCCACCGCAAGATGCTGCGGCAGCAGAAGCCGCTGGAGGAGATCTTCGACATCTTCGCCATCCGCATCGTGCTGGAGAGCACCGGCCGCAAGGGCAAGGAAGACTGCTGGCGCGTCTATTCCATCATCACCGACCTCTACAAGCCCCTCCCGGAGCGCTTCCGCGACTTCATCTCCGTCCCCAAGTCCAACGGCTACCAGAGCCTCCACACGACCGTGCTCGGCCCCGAGGGCCGGCGCATCGAGGTGCAGATCCGCACCCGCGAGATGCACGAGATCGCCGAGCGCGGCGTGGCGGCCCACTGGAAGTACAAGGAGGGCGTGGACCGCAGCGACCAGCAGATGGACCAGTTCCTGACCTGGGTGCGCGACCTGATCGAGAACCCCAAGCCCGAGCAGGCGACCGAGTTCGTCCAGGAGTTCCGCCTCAACCTGTACGACGAGGAGATCTACGTCTTCACCCCGCGCGGCGACCTCGTGACGCTCCCGCACGGCGCCACGCCCGTCGACTTCGCGTTCCAGATCCACACCGAGATCGGGCTGCAGTGCATCGGCGCCAAAGTCAACGGCAAGATGGTGCCGCTCTCCTACCAGCTCCGCAGCGGCGACCAGGTGGAGGTCATCACCTCCAAGAAGCAGACGCCGAACCCGGACTGGATGAAGTTCGTCGTCACGCACAAGGCGCGCAGCCGCATCCGGAGCTGGATCAACGAGAAGCGCCGCAACGCCATCAAGCTGGGCCGCGAGGTCTGGCGTAAGAAGGCCCGCCGCCTCCACGCCGATACGGGCGAGCAGGAGCTGCACCGCTACGCCACGCGGCTCAAGTTTCCCAACGTGCAGCAGATGTTCTACGAGATCGGCACCGGCCTCTTCGACGTCGACGAGCTGGTGCAGCTCGTCAAGGCCGGCAGGGCGCCGGACGAGCCCGAGGCCGACGGCCGCCAGGACCCCCTGCTGCTCGAATACGAGGCCTTCCTGGATACGGCCCAGTCCAGCGGCCAGCCCGCCCTCATGATCGACGGCGAGTTGCACACGGACATTGCGACGGTCTATGCCTCGTGCTGCAACCCGATCCCCGGAGACGAGGTCTTCGGCTACGTGAGCCGGGGCGGGGCCATCAAGATCCACCGCGTCAACTGCCGGAACGCGCCCAACCTGCTCATCAACCACCCGGACCGCGTGGTGCCGGTGGAGTGGAGCCGCCAGAAGGACGTCCAGTTCATCGCCGCCTTGCGCCTCATCGGCGAGGACCGCGTGGGCATCGTCAGTGACATCACCACGGTCATCTCGCGCAACCTCAAGACCAACATCCGGTCCATCACGGTCGATAGCGAGGACGGCGTCTTCGAGGGGACGATCGTGCTCTACGTCAGCGACCTGGATCACCTCCGCCGGCTGATCGAGCGCATCAAGCGGCTCGACGGCATCCACGGCGTCTACCGCTTCGAGGAGTAGCGGCGCGCCGAGGGATTTTCGAGCCGCGTGTGTTTTTGTGCCGTAAGTTCTTTATTGATAGCGTATTAATCCGTACCTTGGCCGTCGCTTTGCCGCTTCCCGGCCTGCCCCGCCCTCCACCTTCGTTACCAGAACAGCGTTTTAACCATGTCGGACCGAGTAGTCACATTGACCAAGAAGGACGTCGCGCGCCGCGTGGCCGAGCTCATGGGTGAGCCCATCTACCGGAGCGAACCCTGGGTCAAGGCCGTGATCGCGGCGCTGGGCGACCTGATGCTCGAAGCCGATCCCGAGGTGCGGATCGAGCTGCGCGACTTCGGCGTCTTCGAGGTCAAGAAGACGAAAGCCAAGCCCAAGGCGCGCAACCCGAAGACGAACCAGACGGTCTTCATCCCGAGCCGCCGCAAGACGCACTTCAAGCCCAGCAAGCGCCTCAAGGAGGTGCTCCAGACGCCCCTGCAGGAGCTCGACTATGTAGTCCCCGAGGGCAGTGCCGACAAGCACGTGGAGCTGGCGGAGATCGCGAACCTGACCGGCACGACCGCGCTGAACCACAACGGCGTCAGCTGACGCCGCCGGGTTCCGCCGACTTCACCGAACGGACGCACGCGCAGGCCGTGAGCGGGCCGCCGGGGGTAGCCGCCCGCGCCCGCTCACGGCCTGCGCGCCGCGTTTGGACCGTCCTCCATGCCTCGCATCGTCGCCGTCGATTACGGGACCAAGCGCGTCGGGCTCGCCATCGCGGATCCGCTGGGGCTCTTCGCGCAGCCCTTCGGCACGTACCCGCCGGACGAGGCGGTGGCCCGGCTCCAGGCGGTGCACGCCGACGAGGGCGTGGCGGTGCTCGTCGTCGGATGGCCCCTGGAGGAGGGGGGGGGCGAGGGGCGGGCCACCGAGCGCGTGCAGCAGTACATCAACCGGCTGCGGCGTCGGCTGCCCGGCATCGACGTCGTGAAGTGGGACGAGCGCTACACCTCCGAGATCGCGAAGGCGCGCATCTACGCGTCCGGCGGCACCCGCACCCGCCGCGCCGACCGCCGCCGCGTCGATGCCGCTGCGGCCGGCATCATCCTTCAGGAATACCTGGATGCCACGCGCGATGCGTGAGGGGAGGAGGCGGGCCGCTCACTCGTACCGGAGCACGCGGGCGGGGTCGGTGTGGGCGGCACGGAGCGCCCGGCCGCCGACGGTGAGGAGCGCCACCAGCAGGGCGGCGAGGCCGGCGGCGGCGAAGACCCAGGCGTGCGCGAGCAGGTCGATGCGGACGGCGAAGTCCTCCAGCCAGCCCTGGGCGACGAGGTACGCCGCCGGCGCCGCCAGCACCGCCGCGACGGCGATCAGCAGCAGATACTCGCGCGTGAGCAGGCGCAGGACGTCCGGCACGGTGGCGCCGAGCGCCTTGCGGAGTCCGATCTCGCGGGCGCGGCGTTCGGCCTGATAGGCCGCCAGCCCGAAGAGGCCGAGGCAGGCCACGGCGAGGGCCAGGAGGGCCGCCGCCGTGGCGAGGCGGCCCAGGCGGCGCTCCGTCTCGTAGAGCGCCGCGAAGTCGGCGTCGAGGAAGCGATAGTCGAACGGCCATCCGGGCTGGTGCGTCCGCCAGGCGTCCTCCAGCGCGGCGATCGTCTCCTGCACGTCGCCCGGCCCGAGGCGGACCGTAAAGAAGTTGAAGCGCTGCGGGACGGTCTGCATCACCACGGGCTCGACGGGGTCGCGGAGCGACGCGGTGTGAAAGTCCGCCAGCACCCCTACCACGCGGCCCTCTACGGCGTCGCGCCCGGTGTTCCACGTGATCCGCTTGCCGACGGGCTCGCGCCAGCCCATCTGATCGACGAGGGCCTGGTTGACGAGAAACGCGGTTTCCGCGTCGGTCGGGCGGTCGGCGTCGAGCGGGCGGCCGGCGGCCAGCCC
>JAWWAN010000199.1:0-6727 GCA_033721675.1 Rhodothermales bacterium
GGCGCGGCCGCTTACCGGGCCGCCGTCGGTCTTGCACTCGGCGGGGCGTTGCTTCTCGGCTGGGCGAATGGGGCCGTCGGCCTCATCGGGTCCGAGAACAACGACGCCAACCTGATGTACTTCGGCGTGCTCGCGGTGGGAGCGGTCGGCGCCCTCGTCACTCGCTTTCGACCCCGTGGGATGGCCCGCGCACTATGCGCGATGGCGCTCGCGCAGACGCTGGTTGCCCTGATCGCACTCGTGGGGCGGTTGGGTGCTCCTCACAGCGGGCCGCTGGAGATCGTGACCGTCAATGGATTCTTCGTCGCGCTGTTCGCCGGGTCGGCCGTGCTGTTTCGGAAGGCGGCGCGCGGCCGGCCCGAACGGGGCGCAGGATCCCCCTGAATGCAGCACCCTCATGCGCCGAGGGCGGGTTCTGGTCGCTCCGTCGCACTTCGATCAGGGCGGTCCGGGTAGGCGAGCAGACGGAGGGCGTTGACGACGACGACGAGCGTGCTGCCCTCGTGGAGCGCCACCGCCGGGCCGATGCCCAGCCCGAGGAGGGTCGCGGGCACGAGGACGGCGACCATGCCGAGGCTCATCCAGAGGTTCTGCCGGATGATCCCGCGCGTCTTCCGGCTGAGGCCGACGGCGAAGGGCAGGCGCCGGAGGTCGTCGGCCATGAGGGCGACGTCCGCCGTCTCCAGGGCCACGTCGCTGCCGGCCGCGCCCATCGCGATGCCGACCGTCGCGTTCGCCATCGCGGGTGCGTCGTTCACGCCGTCGCCCACCATCGCCACCTTCGCCTCGCGGCGGAGCCGCTGGATCGCCGCCACCTTGTCCTCCGGCATGAGATCGCCCCGGGCCTCGTCGAGCCCGACGGCGCGGGCGACGGCCTCGGCCACGCGCTGATTGTCCCCCGAGATCATCACCATCTTCTCGATGCCGATCTTGCGGAGGTGGGCGATGGTCGCCCGGGCCGCCTCGCGCGGGGTGTCCATCAGCCCGAGCACGCCGAGGTAGCGGCTGCCCCGGCGGACGATCATCGTGGTGCGGCCCTCGGTTTCCAGGCGCTCGACGGTCTGCCGGACGGCTTCGGGCAGCGCCGGCCCCTCGACCTCGCTGAAGAGGTCGTCCTTGCCGATGTAGACGGCCTCGCCGCCCAGGGTGGCCCGGATGCCGCGGCCGGTGATGCTCTGGAGGTCCTGCGCCTCGGCGGCGGCGACCCCCTCGGCCTCGCCGTGCCGGACGACGGCCCGCGCGAGCGGATGGTCGGAGAGCCGCTCGACGGTGACCGCCGTGTGCAGCAACTCCGCCGCCGCCACGCCCTCGGCCGGGAGCACGTCCGTCACGCGGGGCGTGCCCTCGGTGAGGGTGCCGGTCTTGTCGAAGGCGATGGCCGTGAGCGTGCCGAGGTTTTCGAGCGGCCCGCCCCCCTTGACGAGGACGCCGCCGCGCCCGGCCCGCGCCACGCCCGAGAGGACGGCGCTCGGCGTGGCGATCGCGAGCGCGCACGGCGAGGCGGCCACAAGGACGGCCATCGCGCGGTAGAAGCTCTCCGCGAACGTCTCGTCTACGACGACCCACGCGAAGAGCAGCACGGCCACGAGGCCGAGCACAGCCGGCACGAACACACGCTCGAAGCGGTCGGTGAAGCGCTGCGTCGGGCTCCGCTCGGTCTCGGCCTCGGTCACCATCTGCACGACGCGCGCGAGCGTGGACTCGCTCGCCCGCTTCGTCACGACCACGTCGAGGGCGCCGCTTCCGTTGAGGGTCCCGGCGAAGACGCGATGCGCTGCGTTCAGGGCCTGCGGATCCGCGAGCGCCCCCTCCGGGTCGGCCACGGGCCGCTTGTCCACGGGCACGCTCTCGCCGGTGACCGGGGCCTGGTTGACGGTGCTCGTACCCCGCACGACGAACCCGTCGGCCGGGAGGCGCTCATGCGGCCGGACGAGGACGACGTCCCCCACGCGGAGGTCCTCCACGGCCACCTCCTGCTCGGTCCCGTCGCGGCGGACGGTGGCCGTCTCCGGGGCGAGTTCGGCGAGGGCCTCGATGGCCTTCCGGGCGCGGCCCATCGCGTAGCCCTCCAGCGCGTGGCCGATGGAGAAGAGGAACAGCAGCAACGCGCCCTCGAACCACTCGCCGAGGGCCGCCGCGCCGCCTGCGGCCACCAGCATCAGAAAGTCGATCTCGAACCGCCCGGCCCGGATCGAGTCCCACGCCTCGCGCACGGTGAACCACCCCCCGAAGAGGTAGCCGCCGAGAAAGAGGGCGAGGGGCACCCACGCAGCGATGCCGGTGAAGGCCCCGAGCGCCCACCCGAGCCCGACGGCGACGCCGGAGAGCACGGCGAAGATCAGCTCCGTCCGCTCGCCGAAGAGACCGCCGTGCGCGTGCCCGTGCGCGCCGTGCGCCGCGTGGTCGTGCCCATCGTGGGCAGGGAGCGCCTGCTGCTCGGCGGGCGCGGGGGCCGCGACCGCCACGCCCAGCGCGCGCAGCGCCTGGCGGAGGGCGGCCTCGTTCGTGAGTTCGCGGTCGAACTCGATCCGGATCGGCCCGGCCGCGTTCGCCGCGGCCTCCACGACGCCCGGCTGCTGCTTGAGCCGCTCCGTCACCGTCCGTGCGCGGCGTTGGCGGTAGAGCCCGGTGGTCTCCCAGAGCACGTGGCCGTAGCGCCCGGTGATGCGGGCGCCGGCGCGCTCGGCGATCCGCCGGATGCGGGGGAGGGCGAGCTGGTCCGGGTCGTAGTGGATGCAGACCTGGGCGGGGTGCCCGTTCGTGGCCGGGATCACGTGCGCACGCTCGATGCCCGCGGTGGCGGCGAGCTCGTCGGTGAGGCGCGTCACGCAGGCGTCCCGCACGTCGGGGACGTCCGGGAGGAGGACCGGGAGGTCGAGACGGAACGGGCTGGACATGACCGTCTGGGAGGGTCGGTGGAGGCCTCGCTGGAGGCTCTATGGGAGCGCCCGAGCCTGTAGACGGCTTCGGGGCAGTGGGGTTCTGCGGCGCTGCGCGGCCGGATCGAAGGACTTCGGACCGTCTGGCTGCCCGGCAATGCAACGGTTTCGTGAATAGCTCTGAATGAATTGAACGTTTTGAATGTTTTGAGCGTCTTTGCGCTCAGGCGACGCGGCACCGTGCCGCTGCCTCCCCTTCCATCGACTCCGGAATCAGCCATGGCCTCGCAGACCAGCACGATCCGATACCGCTTCCCGCTACTCGCCGTCGTCTTGCTCCTCGCCGGCTGGACCAGCCTCGCCCAGGCCCAGGGGCGCCCCGGGGGCCCGCGGGCGGGAGGAGGGCCGCCGGCCCCGACCGGCACCATCAGCGGAAGCGTCGTGGACGGTGAATCCAGCGAGGCCGTCGGGACGGCGACGGTCACCGTCTGGCAGGCCCAGGATTCGACCCTCGTGACGGGGGCCGTCAGCGATGCGGCCGGCGCCTTTCTGATCGAACGGCTGCGGCCGGGGCGCTACTACGTCGAGGTCAGCTTCGTCGGCTATGCCAAGCAGCGCACGCCCATCCTCACCCTCACGCCCGGCGAACCGAGGGCCGATCTCGGCGTGATCCGCCTGGCGCCGGACCTGGCGCTGCTGGACGGAGTCGAGGTGACCGCGGAGCGGGCGGACGTCTCCTTCGAGATCGACCGCACGGTCTACAACACCAGAGACCAGCTCGCCAGTGCGGGCGGCTCGGCGACCGACCTGCTGCAGAACATCCCCTCCGTCGAGGTAGACGTGGACGGCAACGTGAGCCTGCGCGGCAGCCAGAACGTCGCTATCCTCATCAACGGCAAACCCTCCCCGGTGCGCGGCGAGTTTCTGACGACGTTCCTCCAGCAGATCCCGGCGGGCTCGATCGAGCGCGTGGAGGTGATTCCCAACCCCTCGGCCAAGTACGACCCCGACGGGATGGCCGGCATCCTCAACATCGTCCTCAAGCAGGATGCGGACCTGGGCACCAGCGGGGGGCTCACGCTCGGCCTCGGCACCAACGACCGCTACAACGCATCCGGCAACCTCAACGTCCAGAAGGGCAAGCTCACGCTCTTTGCCAACTACGGCTTCCGCTACGAAAACCGCGAGAGCGAGGGCTACAACTTCCGCGAGAACCGCTTCCGCGACCCGCTGACGTTCGTCGAGCAGGACAACGCCGGCCTGCGCAACCGCGTCTCGCACCTGCTCAACACCACGGCCGACTATGCGCTCGGCGACAGGAACGTGCTCTCGGCCTCCGCGCTCCTGACCCGGCGCACCGGCGAGAACGAGGACGTCAACAACTATGCGCAGCTGGGCACCGCGCGCGACCTGACCGGCCGCTACGACCGCCTCAGCGAGAGCACCTCCAGCGGCTTCAATATGGATTACACGCTCGCGTTCAACCGGACCGTCGAGCCGTCGCGCAACGAGCTCTCGGCCGAGCTGCGCTACAACCGCTCGCGCGGCGACGAACTCGACGCCCTGAGCCAGCGGCGGCTCACCCTCGACGGCGACCTCGCCGACGACACGCCCGACCTCCAGACCAACGACCTGGACACGCGCGACAGCGAGTGGACCCTCCAGACCGATTATACCCGGCCCCTGGGGAAAGCCAAGCTCGAGACGGGGTTCAAAGGCACCCTCCGGCAGATCGATAACGCCTTCTACTCGGAGACCTTCGCCTATTCCCAGGACGCGTTCATGCCGGACGTAGACCTCAACAACGAGTTCGTCTACGACGAGCAGGTCTATGCGGGCTACGGGATCCTCAGCAGCAGCCTCGGCCCGTTCGAGATGCAGGCCGGGCTCCGGGCGGAGCAGGCCCTGACGACGTTCGACCTGACCACCACCGGCGAGGCGTTCGAGAACGACTACGTGAGCTTCTTCCCGAGCGCGTTCCTCGCCTACAAGGTCGGCCAGACGCGGCAGGTCAAGGCCAGCTACAGCAAGCGCATCCAGCGCCCGCGCACCCGCCAGCTCAACCCGTTCACCTCCTTCACGGACCCGCTGAACCTGCGCGTGGGCAACCCGCAGCTGCAACCGGAATACATCCACGCGTTCGAGGTGGCGTTCCAGCAGTTCTCGAAGCGGGGCTCGCTGAGCCTGACGCCCTACTTCCGCCGCACGGTCGACAAGATGCAGCGCTACAAGACGGTGGACGACACCGGCGTCTCGACGCTCACCTTCCGCAATTTCGACCGGAGCGACTCGTACGGGGCCGAGGTCATCGGCTCGGTGCGGCTGGGCAAGAAGCTGAGCGGGTTCGCCAGCTTCAACGCCTACAAAGTCGTCACCGACGGCAGCAACGTCGATGCGGATCTGGCCAACGACGCCGTGTCCTGGTCCACGCGGATGAGCGCGACGTGGCAGGTGCGCACGGGGCTCGACGTGCAGCTGTTCTACTTCTACCGCGCTCCCATCGACGTGGCGCAGGGGCGCATCTCGTCGTTCTCGGTGGCCAACGTCTCGGTGCGGCAGAAGCTGCTGAACGACAAGGCCGCGCTGAGCCTGCGCGTGAGCGACCCGCTGGACCGGATGGGCTTCCGCTTCGAGGTGGCCGACGACACGTTCTACCAGCTTGGCGAGCGCAGGTGGGAGTCGCGCGCGGCCTACCTGAGCTTCACGTACAACTTCGGCAAGCCGCCGCGCCGCAGCAACCGGGACATGGAAGACCGCGACCGCGGCGGGATGGATGACGTGGGGATCAACTGACCCCCGGAGGCCTCCCGGAATTGCACGCCCAACCCATACCGCTCAAGAGGCAACCATGCGAACCCCCGTGATCCTCTCGGTCGCCGCCGGAGCCCTCCTGACTCTCTGGGTGGGCTGGGGCCTGTATGGGATCTACAGCACGGAGCGCCCGCCCTACCAGGTGGTCGAAGCCCTGTCGCCCCAGGTCGAAATCCGCCAGTACGAAGAGCAGACCTGGGTCACCACGGCGTACGAGTCCGATGACGCCGCCTTCCCCGTGCTGGCGTCGTACATCTTCGGCGGAAATCAGGAAGACGAGCGGATCGCGATGACGGCCCCGGTCATCACGGACAGCGCGATGGCGTTCATCCTGCCCGGGACGCTTTCGCAGAGCACCGCGCCGGCGCCGGACGGGCAGGCGGTCGACTTCGTCACGGTCCCGGCGCGCAAGCTGGCCACGCTCCAGTTTTCGTGGTGGACGCCCCCTTCCCGGGTGGAGCAGAAGACGGCGGAGTTGCTGCGTCTTCTTCGGCAGGAGAACGTGGCGACGACCGGGCAGCCCTTTCTGATGCGGTACAACGACCCCTGGACGCCTCCGTTTCTGCGCCGCAACGAGGTGGCTATCGAAGTATTATGAACCGGAGCACGGCCGGCTGCACGGCTGCCGCAGCCATGCCGCGTGCACAGGGCACCGCGAGTTCGAGCGCTTCAGGCGCGATCCGGTCCATGAAACCGTAAGACCGTACCCCTGGCATGCGTCCAACCCATCGGGGCTCAGATCGGGAAAACGAGTCCGGCGAGCCACACCGCGTATAAACCGAAAAACGCCGCAAAACCAGCCGTTTTTGGGCTATTCTGCGGCGTTTCGGGGTGTTGCCCTGCAAGGACTCGAACCTTGAACCTCCTGATCCAGAGTTAGGTGTAATTATAGATATTTGATCGCAATAAGGCTATTTTTTCAAGCTTGTACCATCATTTGTAACATCAGAAATTCTGATGCGTGATCACTATTCACTGGGGTAGGATGTTGTCCCAGGGGCCAACTTCTTAGAACCCTACCAGATTTCGATAAGGCA
>JAWWAN010000200.1:0-6718 GCA_033721675.1 Rhodothermales bacterium
GGTCCAGGTCGCGTTGCTCACGCAGCGGATCACCCACCTCACGGAACACCTCAAGGACCACGCGCACGATCACCACTCGCGCCGTGGCCTGCTGATGCTCGTCGGCAAGCGCCGCCGGCTGCTCAACTACTTGATGGACACCGAGATCGAGCGGTACCGCACGATCACCAAAGAACTGGGCATCCGCAAATAGCGCGGCGCCCACCGGCGGCACCCCGGCACCCGGGGTGCCGCTGCTGTATCTGACGGCCCCGGCGCTCGCCGGTGGTCCCTCCTGTTGCGAAGCGAACGGAAACGAATGGACACCGCACACACGACGATGCACGAAGGAACGTACCACGACATTGAATGTGCTCCAGGCAAGGTGATCAGCCTTGAGACGGGGCGCTTGGCAAAGCAGGCCGACGGCGCCGTCGTCGTCCGCCTCGGAGACACGATGGTGCTCTGCACCGCCGTCCTCTCGCGGAGCGTCCGCGAGGGCCAGAGCTTCTTCCCGCTCACGGTCGACTACCGTGAGAATTTCGCCTCGGGCGGCAAGATCCCCGGCGGCTTCATCAAGCGGGAGGGCCGCTCCAACGACAAGGAGATCCTCACCTCCCGCCTGGTCGACCGCGCCATCCGGCCCCTCTTCCCGGACGGTTTCCGGAACGAGGTCCAGATCATCTGCACCGTGATCTCGGCCGACGACGAGAACAACGGCGACATGCTGGCCGGCATCGGCGCCTCCGCCGCCCTTCTGATCGCGGGCGCGCCCTTCGACGGCCCCATCGCCGAGGTCCGCATCGGCCGTCTTGACGGCGAGTGGGTGGTCAACCCGTCGCTCGAAGAGGTCGAGGAGAGCGACTTCAACCTCGTCGTCGCCGGCAAGCTCGACGCCATCATGATGGTCGAGGGCGAGATGGACGAGGTCTCCGAAGAGGAGATGGTCGAGGCGCTCGAAGTGGCGCACGAGGCCATCCGCACGCTCTGCCAGGCCCAGCTCGACTTCGTCGAGGACGCGGGGGCGGCCGAGCCGTTCGAGTACGAGACCGTCATGCCGCCGGACGACGTGGTGCGCCGCGTGCGCGAGCTCGTCGGCGACCGCCTCGCCGAGCACGTGCGGGCGCCCTACGAGAAGCAGTCCTTCTACGGCGGCATCAGCGAGATCAAGGACGACGCCGTCCGCCAGCTCCTCGGCGTGGACGACCCGGACAACCCGGGCGAGGTCCTGCTGGCCGAGGCCACGAGCGAAGGCTGGACCCGGAGTGACATCCGCACGGCCGTCTCGCTCGTCGAGAAGAAGATCATGCGCGAGATGATCGTCAACGAGGGCCGCCGCATCGACGGCCGCGACAGCCGGGCCGTCCGCGACATCTGGGCGGAGGTCGGGTACCTGCCGCGCGTCCACGGCTCGTCCGTCTTCACCCGGGGCGAGACCCAGGTGATGGCGTCCGTCACGCTCGGCACCTCGCGCGACGTGCAGCCCGTCGATCAGGTCTTCGACACCGAAGACAAGCGGTTCTTCCTGCACTACTCGTTCCCGCCGTTCTGCACGGGCGAGGTCAAGTTCCTGCGCGGGGCCAGCCGCCGCGAGATCGGCCACGGCTACCTCGCCGAACGCGCCCTGGCCGGCATGCTGCCGGACGTGGAGGAGTTTCCCTACACGATCCGCATCAACGCCGACGTGCTGGAGTCCAACGGGTCGTCGTCGATGGCGTCGGTCTGCTCCGGCTCGCTCGCGCTGATGGACGCCGGCGTGCCCGTCAAGAAGGCCGTCGCCGGCGTGGCGATGGGCCTCATCAAGGAAGGCGAGGGCATGGCCATCCTGACCGACATCCTGGGCACCGAGGACCACCTCGGCGACATGGACTTCAAGCTGACCGGCACGCGGGACGGCATCACGGCCTGCCAGATGGACATCAAGATCAGCGGCCTCTCCCGCGAGACCATGCTGGAGGCCCTCCATCAGGCCCGCGACGCCCGCCATCACATCCTCGACGTGATGGAGGAGACGATGCGGACGCCGCGCGAGGACATCTCGCCCTACGCCCCGCGCCTGACGCAGATCACCATCGACTCCGACTTCATCGGCGCGGTGATCGGCCCCGGCGGCAAGGTCATCAAGGGCCTCCAGGCCGAGACGAATACGGAGATCATCATCGAGGAGAAGGACGGCTACGGCTTCGTCACGATTGCCGCCACCAACGGCGAGGACGCGAACCGGGCCATCGAGATGATCAAGAACATCGTGGCCGTGCCCGAGGTGGGCGACACCTACGAGGGCACCGTCCGCTCGATCCTCGACTTCGGCGCGATCATCGAGGTGCTGCCCGGCAAGGAGGGCCTGCTCCACGTCTCCGAGCTCGACCACGGCTACGTGGACAAGGTCTCGGACTACCTGCAGGTGGGCGACAAGGTCAAGGTCCAGCTCATCGAGATCCGCGACGGCGGCAAGCTCCGCCTGAGCCGCAAGGCGTTCCTCCCCAAGCCCGAAGGCAACGGCGCCGACGATGGCCGGGACCGCCCGCGCGGCGAAGGCCGTGGCGACAGCCGGGGCGGTGACCGCCGCGGTGGCGGTGACCGCCGCGGTGGCGGGGGCCGCGGGCGTGGCGGCGACGGACGCGGACGCGGCGGTGACAGCCGTGGGCGCGGCGGTGACAGCCGTGGGCGCGGCGGCGACCGGGGCCGTGGCCGGCGGGACGACTGATCGCCCTTCCGAAGTCGTCATCAGGCTTCATGCGGCAAAGGCGAGGGCGATCCGGCCCTCGCCTTTGCGCGTTTCTACCGAACCCGTATCTTGCGCCCCCGCGGCCGGCCCGCCCGGCGCGCGGCGGCATTCATCGTGACGCGAGACCGTATGCGTAAGCAGATCATCGACCACGCCTATCCGACGTTCGAGAAGACCACGCTCGACAACGGCGTGCGGGTCATCAGCGAGGCCATCCCGTCGGTGCGCTCCGTCTCGGTCGGCGTGTGGATCGGGGCGGGCAGCCGGGACGAAGGCGAGCAGGAGGCCGGTATCAGCCATTTCATCGAGCACATGGTCTTCAAGGGCACCGTGCGCCGGCGGATGCACCACATCGCCCGCCGCCTGGAGGCCGTCGGGGGGTACCTCAACGCGTTCACCAGCAAGGAGTACACGTGCTTCTATGCCCGCGCGCTGGACGAGCACCTGGGCCGCGCCATCGACACCGTCTGTGACCTCGTCTTCGAGCCCAACTTCCCCGAGAAGGAGCTGGAGAAGGAGAAAGAGGTGGTGCTCGAAGAGATGAAGATGTACGAGGACAACCCCGAAGACGTCATCTTCGACCGCTTCGAGTCCGTCATCTACCGCGATCACGCGCTGGGCCGCCCGATTCTGGGGTTTCCCGAGACCGTGACCTCGTTCACGCGCCCGCAGCTCGTCCGCTACATGGACCGGCACTACACGCCGGACAAGATCGTGCTGGCCGTAGCGGGCAACGTGGAGCATTCCGAGGTGGTCCGCCTCGCCCGCAAGGTCATCGCTGCGACGGACCGCCGGCCCGTCGATGCCCCGCGCGGGGGCGTCAACGGCTACGAGCCGCGCGAGGTGGTGGAGCAGCGGCCGATCCAGCAGGCCCATCTGATCCTGGGTGCGCGCGGCGTGGACATCCACGACGGGCGCCGGAGCGCGGCCACCGTGCTCAACACGATTCTGGGCGGCGGCATGTCGAGCCGGCTCAACCAGAACATCCGGGAGCGGTACGGCTACTGCTACAGCAT
This sequence comes from Rhodothermales bacterium, assembly GCA_033721675.1. Classification (GTDB taxonomy): domain Bacteria; phylum Bacteroidota; class Rhodothermia; order Rhodothermales; family JAWWAN01; genus JAWWAN01. The sequence goes on from JAWWAN010000200.1 coordinate 3,724, forward strand.
CTACTCCTTCCTCAACATGTACTCGGATACCGGCGACATCGGCATCTACATGGGGACGGACCCGTCCAAGGTCGAGCGGTCCAAGAAGCTCATCATCCGGGAGCTGGAGCGGCTGGCGGAGAAGCCCGTCGGGCCGCGCGCGCTCAGCCAGGCCAAGAACCAGGTCAAGGGGTCGATCATGCTGGGGCTGGAGAGCATGAGCAATCGGATGATGCGGCTGGGGCGGCAGGAGCTGCTCTTCGAGCGTTACGTCACGCTGGACGAGGTGCTGGAGGAGATCGACGCGGTGACGGCCGGCGACCTCCGCGCCGTGGCGGATGCCTACTTCGACCCCCGCCGTTTCTCGACCGTCGTGCTGCTCCCCTCGGAGGGCTGACGCCGCCCCTCGAATTCGCCATCCTGACCCCTGCCATGAAGATTCTCGTCACCGGCGGTGCCGGTTTCATCGGTTCCCACGTCTCCGATGCGCTCGTCGAGGCCGGGCACACCGTCCACGTGCTGGACGACCTCTCGTCCGGCCGGGCCGAGCAGGTGCCGGATGCGGCGGTGCTGCACCGGCTGGACCTGCGCGCCGAGGACGCCGCCGCCCTGATGGCGGAGGAGCGCTACGACGTGCTGGTGCACCACGCCGCGCAGATGGACGTCCGCCGCTCCGTGGCCGACCCGAGCTTCGACGCCGACGTCAACCTGCGCGGCTTCCTCAACCTGATGGAGGCGGGGCGGCAGCATGGGTTGCGGCGGGTCCTCTTCGCCAGCACCGGCGGCGCCATCTACGGCGAGCCGGACTACGTCCCGCAGGATGAGCAGCATCCGCTGCGGCCGCTCTCGCCCTACGGCATCACGAAGCTCTGCACCGAGCGGTACCTGTACTTCTACGAGCAGCAGTACGGCATCCCGTACGTGGTGCTCCGCTACGGCAACATCTACGGCCCGCGCCAGAACCCGCACGGCGAGGCCGGCGTGGTGGCGATCTTCACCGAGCGCCTCCTCGACGGCCGCCAGCCCGTCATCTTCGGCGATGGGAAGCAGACCCGGGACTATGTGTACGTGGACGACGTCGTCCGCGCGAACCTCGCCGCGCTCGCCACCAGAGGTTCGGCGACGGTCAACATTGGCACCGGCCGCGAGACGGACGTCAACACGCTCTTCCGCATCCTGCGCGACCTCACCGGGGCCGAGTGCCCCGAGGAGCATGCCGAAGGCAAGCCGGGCGAGCAGCGGCGCAGCGTGCTCTCCAACGACCACGCGCGCGCGGTGCTGGGGTGGGCCCCGGAGGTGCCGCTGGAGGAGGGCCTGCGCCGGACGGTCGACTGGTTCCGCGCTCGCCGGGACGCGCTCGCCCAGGGCTGATCCCTTTCGTATCTTGCGGCGGGCGCCTCGTGCCCGCCACCATCCCGCCTCGCCCGGCATGTACCGGATCCAGATACAGGACTTCGAAGGGCCGCTCGACCTGCTGCTGTTCTTCATCCGGCGGGACGAGATCGACGTCCACGACATCCCCATCGCCCACATCGCGGACGAGTTTCTGGGCTACGTCCGTGTGATGGAGCAGATCGATCTGGACGGCGTCGCGGACTTCATCTACATGGCGGCCTTGCTCATCTCGATCAAGGTGCGGATGCTGCTTCCGCGCCCCGAGGTGGACGACGAGGGCGAACCGCTCGACCCGCGCCGCGAGCTGGTGGAGCGGCTGCTCGAATACATGCGGTACAAGGAGGCCGCGCAGGGGCTGGCCGCCTACCACGAGCAGCGCGGCGACCTCTTCACCCGCGGCGCCGCTTCGGCTGTCCACCCGGACGCCGCCTGGGAGCGCGAACCGGAGGAGATCCTCAACGCCTCGCTCTTCAACCTCATCGGCGCGTTGCGGCGTGTGCTCACCGAGGCCGACGCGGACGAACCGCACCACGCGGTGGCTGCCGTCGAGTACGACGTCGCCACGCAGCGCGCGTTCGTGCTTGACCGCCTCGGGCGCGAGGGCCCGCTGACGTTCGTCGCGCTCGCCCGGCACCGCCACAAGGGCTTCGTCATCGCCACCTTCCTGGCCGTGTTGGAGCTGGCGCGGCAGGGAGCTGTGCACCTCGCGCGCACGCCGGACGCCAGCGACTTCATCGTGGCGCCCGCAGAACCTCCGGCCTCGGCGCCGGGCCGCGTCAATGGACACGTCAACGGAACTACGGCATCGTGAGCACCCCTTCGGATAGCAATGGCGCCGCGCAGGCGGAGGCGCAGCAGGAGCGCCTGGAAGAGGTGATGCGGGCCGTCGAGGCGCTCATCTTCGCCGCCGACGAGCCCGTCACGCCCGCCCAGCTCGGGGCCGTGTGGGCGGACGTCGCTGGCGAGGCGCCGCTCCCGGACGCACAGATCGAGACCGCCGTGGACCGGCTCAACGACCGGTACGCCACCGACGGGCGCGCCTTCCGCATCCATCGGTGGGCCGGCGGCTACCGGATGGCGACGACGGAAGAAGTGGCGCCCTACCTGAAGGTTCTGTTCCAGCGCGACCGCCGCCGCCGTCTCTCGCGGTCGCTCCTCGAAACCCTCGCCATCCTCGCCTACCGGCAGCCCGCCACCAAACCCGAGGTGGACTTCGTGCGGGGCGTGGACTCGGACTATGCCCTGCGCAAGCTCTGCGAAATCGGGCTGGCGGACGTCGTGGGGCGGAGCGAGGCCGTGGGGCGGCCCCTGCTCTTCGGCACCACGCCCCGCGTCCTCGACGCCTTCGGTCTCGATGCCCTGAGCGACCTGCCAAACCTCCGCGAAGTTGAGGGGTTACTGAATGAGCCGGCGTATGACCAGGAGCGCGCTCGCCTGCTGATGCTCAACGGACTCGGAGACCCCGGCGAAGGCGGAGCCGACGCAGGCGACCCCGCCGACCCGGAAGACCACGCCTAGCCGCCCCGAGGGCACAGCGCGCGCTGTGCCTTCTTCGTACCCGGCCCACCCGATACCGAACCGATGCCCCGATCCGGACCCCCCCGCCGCGGACGCTCTCGCA